>NC_001318.1:303574-607149 GCF_000008685.2 Borreliella burgdorferi B31
CTTCATTTAAAAAAGCCTTTTCAAGCTCTGATTCAAAAGAAATTTTGCTTCTTTTAAAATTTGGAGTATCTATATTTGCTATATTGTCAGAAATAACGCTTTGTCTTAAACTCAAAACATCTAAATACCTATGTGAAAAATCTACAGATCTTTCAAAATCATTCAAATTGAAACCTCCCTCATTTAAAATTGCTTTTAACTAAATTATATAATAATTCAAATCTTTTTGTTCGTTAATTTGTATTTTTTTATTAACATAGTCCAAGTTTATTTCAAATTTTTTCAACTTACTGCCAGGCACTTCAAAAAAAAGATCTGCAAGCACTATTTCCATAACACCGTGAAGTCTTCTGGCACCAAGATTTTCACTCTCAAGATTCATATTAAAAGTAAGCTCTGCAATTCTATCTATAGCTTCCTCACTAAACTTTAAATCTAAATCATAAACCTTAAACATCGCAACATATTGTTTTATTAAAGAATTTTTTGTTTGTTTTAAAATTTTTTTCAAATCGTCTATGCTTAAGCTCTTAAGTTCAACCTTAATAGGAAATCTTCCTTGAAGCTCGGGTATTAAATCAGAAGGTTTAGCTAAATTAAATGCTCCTGCTGCAATAAATAAAATATGAGAAGTATCAACTATTCCATATTTTGTATTAACTTTAGAACCTTCAATAATTGGCAAAATATCTCTTTGAACACCTTCTCTGGACACATCATTGCCACTCCTATTCTTAGCAGCTATTTTATCGATCTCATCAATAAAAATAATTCCCATATTTTCAACTTTAGATTTTGCAATATCTGAAATGTTTTCGTGATCGACCAATTTCTCAAGCTCTTCTGCTAATATTATTTCCTTTGCTTTTTTAATCTTCAATTCTCTTTTCTTTTTTCTATCAAATATATTACCCAGCAAACCGCCAATTCCCATATCAATCTCTTCAAAATTACCACCCGTAAATATTTCTATTGTAGAAAATGGCATTTTACTAGAAATTTGTATTTCAATAGTAGTATCATCAAGCTCACCTGCTCTAAGCTTTTTTCTAAGCTTCTCTTTTACCTTTTCTTCCGCCTTTATTTCATTTGGATCCATATTCTCAGAATTACTAGATCCCTTAAAAAGACTATCAACTATTCTCTCCTCTGTTCTTACTAAAGCATCATCTCTTACAGTACTATACATCTCTTCTTTTACCATATTAACTGCAATGCTCATTAAATCTCTAACCATAGATTCAACATCACGACCAACATAACCAACCTCAGTATATTTTGTAGCCTCAACTTTAATAAAAGGAGCTTTAATTAATTTAGAAAGTCTTCTTGCAATCTCGGTCTTCCCAATGCCAGTTGATCCAATCATAATAATGTTTTTAGGCATTACCTCATCTTTTATTTCTTTTGGAAGCCTAGACCTTATATATCTATTAACAAGAGCAATTGATACTAATTTTTTAGCTTCGTCTTGACCTATTATATATTTATCAAGTTCTGCAACTACATCTTTGGGAACTATATAGTGCTCTTCTAATTTATTCATTTTCAATCTCCTCAAGCACAATATTAGAATTAGTATATATACACACTCTTGCTGCTATTTTTAAAGATCTAAGTGCAACCTCAAAAGCGCTTAATTTTTTGTTCTCCATGTAAGCAAGAGCTGCTGAATATGCATAATTACCACCACTGCCAATCGAAATAACATCCTCTTCAGGCTCAACAACATCACCAGTACCAGAAATCAAAAGAATATTGTTAGAATCAGCAACAAGCATCATAGCCTCAAGCTTATGCAGTATTTTGTCAGAACGCCAATCTTTTGCAAGGTCAACAGCCGCCCTTTTAATGTCAATCAAGCCATCACCTTTTGCTTTGATTTTTTCTTCAAATTTTTCAAAAAGAGTAATTGCATCAGATGTTGAACCTGCAAATCCTGCCAAAATTTTCCCATTAAGCAATTTTCGTATTTTAATAGCATTACTCTTTAAAACAGTATGTCCAAAAGTTACTTGTCCATCTGCTGCCACCACAGTCTTACCATTTTTTTTTATTGCAATAACTGTGGTTCCTTTAAAGCTCATATTACCCCCCTATTTACATACCTCTTTTAAAAGTTCCCCAATAAGAACATCAGATACATTTTTACAATTACAACACTCTTTAGAATCATCTTCAATATTATTGGAATCTACATATTTAATATTTAATAAAGCATAAAGATCCTTAACGGTTTTTATTTCTTGCGCACCAAAATCATGCAATTTTACAGCTCCATCACCACAAAAATCTAAATCATAAACATAAACATCAAGTCCTAAGTCAAGACCAAGCTCAGCTGTAATTAAAGCTCCTGATTTCAAGGGTGCATATGTTATAAAAATAGCATCAGACAGACCTGATACCAATCTATTTCTTTTGGCAAAAAAATAATTTTGAATTTTATCAAATGGCAAAGTCTCAGTAATTATTCCTCCACCTTGTTCTAAAAGCTTGGAAACATATTTTCGATTTTGCCTAGGATAAATATTGTCAATATCTGTTGGAATAACAGCAAATGTTCTCTTATTCTCATTTATTGCTGCTATATGAGCCTCAATATCTGCCCCAATTGCAAATCCAGAAATAATCTCTACACCATTCTTTGCAAGATGTGAAGAAAATTCCCTTGTTCTCTCAGCAAGAGTTTTACTAATTTTTCTAGAACCAACAACAGCCCAAGATAATAAAGAACAATCTGGTAAATTGCCCTTGTAGTAAATAGCAAAAGGAGGGTCATAAATTCTTTTAAGCTTATTAGGATAAGACTTAGACCCTAGAATAGCAACTTTGGCTTTGGTCCTTTGAATAACTTTTTCTTGTAATTCTACTAATTTTAGATCGGGCAACTTAAACAATCTTCTAAATGATTTTAAAAAATAAGACTCAATGTCTTTCTGGGTCAATTTAATAACATTATTAAAATCAAAATTATTAAAAAGTTTTAATTTTTCTTTGCCTTTTAAAAATTTCAAATTATCAATATAAAGCAATTTCATCATAAATAATTACTTCAAATTACTCATGATCCTAGAAACACCTTCTTTTTGCTCTTCAGTTGAAGCCTTTTTACTAGCTTTATCATAAAACAATATAGCATTACCAAGATCGCCCAGCGAATAATAATTTGCACCTCTTAACATTAAAAACTCAAAATAGTCCTCACCCATATCACCAAGTTTATTTAAATAATTTTTAGCTTCAAGTTGTTTATCAAGATCATATACGTACATATTAGAAATGGCAAAAAGAGAATCTTTAAAATCATCTCTAATTGAAAGTGATTTTAAAAAAGAATTTTCAGCAAGAATTATGTATTTTTCAACTTCATCTTTTACTCTTAAATTTTTAGCTAAATTATAAGAAGCAACACCTATATAAAAATGAGATAAATAATTATTGGGATTGATTTCTAAATTTTTAGCAAAATATTCAATAGCAGGTCCGTACTGACCAAGCTTAAAAAATTCAAGACCAATTAAATTAAAAAATCTGGCTTTCTTATCAATGGAATTAACTATCTTTAAAATATTCTTATCTTCTTTTTCAATAAATTCTTTATAAACTTCAATCTTAGATTCAGATCCACCACCTGAAATTTCCAATTCTCTTAATCTAAGACCAAGATTTGATTTTTCTTTAGATTCATTGCCACAAGATAAAAATAAATTAACAAGAATTATTAACCACAAAATTTTCATCTAATCATCGCTACTTTTTTTATTTAAATTTCTAAGAAATGTTGGAACATCAATGTCATCATCAAAATAATTAACATTTTTGGACTTTGCCGCAAAAGAAGAATCTTGTTGCTCATAAGATCCAGAAGGAGCATTTTGATTGCCAGACATTAAAGTATCAAACTCTTTGGAACTTAAAGTATTATTTTCTGGTGTGCTAGATATTTCTTTTTGCTTTTTAGATGCAAAACCTGTAGCAACAACTGTAACGTAAATTTCATCTTCAAGATTCGAATTAATAGCATGACCATATATTACAGTAGCCTCATCATCAACACTAACCGTGATTATCCCCATAATCTCTTCAAGTTCAAGCAATGAAAAATCATCTCCGCCAGTAACATTAACAAGAAGCCCCTTAGACCCTTCAATACGAACTTCCTCAAGTAATGGATTACTAATAGCAGAAGTTGCGGCATCAACAGCTCTGTTTTCGCCCTTGCCATATCCTATTCCCATTAAAGCATCTCCTTGGCCTTGCATAATGCTTTTAACATCGGCAAAATCAATATTAACCTCTCCATGCTCAATAATAAGCCCTGCAATACCTTGAACGCCCATTCTAAGAACATCATCTGCACGCTTAAAAGCATCTTTAATGGTGGTTCTTTTGTCAACAACAGTTAAAAGCTTTTGATTTGGAATAATGATCAATGTATCTACAGACTTTCTTAAGTTATTTATTCCCTGCTCAGCAAGTCTCAACTTCTTAGGACCTTCAAACTTAAAAGGCTTTGTTACAACTCCAACTGTTAAAATACCAAGCTCTTTTGCAACTTGCGCAATAACTGGAGCTGCTCCGGTTCCTGTCCCGCCCCCCATACCAGCAGTAATAAACACCATATCGGCACCAGAAAGATGATTTCGTATAACATCTATGTCTTCCTCTGCTGCAGCTTGTCCAATCTCAGGCTTTCCCCCAGCACCAAGCCCTGCTGTAACTTTTGCTCCAAGGGCAATTTTTATGGGAGCAATAGAAGTTTGGAGAGCCTGAAGATCGGTATTAGCCACAATAAATTCAACATCTCTTACTCCATATTCAATCATACGATTAACAGCATTACTACCTCCTCCGCCCGCACCAATCACCTTAAGAATTGTAGGATTTGTAGTAGAATCAAATCTTCTTGTATGGCTATCAATCATATTATAATCTTTCATTAACGCTTCCTCCATGATTGGTCAAAACCATTCTTTCAAAAACCAACCTTTCAACTTTGAAGATATTTTATTTTTTCTTTTAACTTTACTGCTTACCTTCTTTAATTTATTGAATTTTTGTTGCTCGTGCTTATAAAGAACAAGACCAAGAGCTGAAGAAAACTTGGGGTCTATATGCTCTTCTCCAATTCCATTAATACTCATTGGCAAACCTATTCTTGCAGGATAATTAAATACCTCTTCTATTAAATTAGAAATGCCTGGGAATAAAGCTCCTCCGCCTGTTAAAACTATTCCACCATTAATTTTATTATAAAGTCCGCGCTTAAGTATTTCCGCTTTCATCATTTCAAAAATTTCTCTCAGTCTTGAATTAATTATTACAGACAACTCTTTTCTACTTTTTTCTTGAGGGGGTCGAGTTCCAAGATTTGGAATAATTACAGTTTCCATTTGACTCTCAAGAATAGACGGATGAGCAATGCCAGCTGTTATTTTAATATTTTCAGCAACATCCTCAGGAACCTTCCAAACTTGCGCAATATCAAGAGTCACTCTATTAACACCAATGGGAATTACACCCGTATAATAAGGAGAACCATCAATATAAAGAATAATATCTGTTGTCCCTTTGCCCATATCAATAAATAAAACCCCCATCTCACGCTCTTCTTTAGAAAGAGTTGCATAAGATGAAGCTAGACTTCCAAGAACAACCTCATCAACGGCAAAGCCAGCTCGATTTACGCATCTGACTAAATTCTGACTAGAAGAACTAGAGCCCGTAATAATGTGCACCTCTCCTTCAAGACGAATACCCATCATATCTATTGGATTTTTTATATGGGGTATTCCATCTACAATAAATTCTTGAGGAATAACATGAAGAATTTCTCTATCCATTGGAATAACAATTGCCTTTGCCGCTTCGATTACCCTTTCAACATCTTCTTCGTTAATCTCTCTTGTTTTTGAATTTATTGCAACAACACCGCGTGAATTAGTCCCCTCAACACTACTTCCAGACATAGAAACTGAAAGTGATGTAATGTCACATCCTGAGATGAGCTCTGCAGCCTCAATAGAATTAGATATTGAATCAAGAGCCGCCTCAATATTTATTAAAACTCCCTTCCTAACTCCTCTTGATATACTAGTGCCTATTCCAACTATTTCTAATTGATCATTTAAATTCACCTCGGCAACAACAGTACAAATTTTTGAAGTTCCAACATCTAAACCTACTATCAAATTCCTAGACACTAACTTTCTCCTAACAAAATGATATCACCACTTCTTAAATCTATAACGCCGGGTTTTCCTTTAAGCAAATTAACCGCAAGAAACACTTTATGCATCACATCCATTAAATTCATATCAACTGTTATCAATATTTTATTATATATACTTTTAATATACAAAATTACATTATAATCATAGAAATTCAATTTTAAAAAATTGACCTCTGATATTAAATTATACAAATATTTTTGATTTATTTTAAGATAATCAAGGCCTCTTACAATATTAAGCATTCTATCCTCTAGAAAATCTCCTACATTGTTGTCATTCAAAACTAATCCGCTAATTACGGGCAAATCATAAATTAAATGCTTACTTTTTTCCAAAATTACACCATCTGATGCAATACAATAATAAGTAATATTACCATTTACGTTTTCTAAAGCAACAGCAATCGGTATTCTTTTTTCTATTTTAATATTAATTTTATTGGGAAACTTAAGATCAACTTTAACATTCTTTACCCTTAAATCTTTTTTAAGATTCTCCTCATATATTCTAACATTAGCATTATGATAATACGTATTGGGCTTGATTCCTGAAATCTTGATTATATCCTCTTTAGAAAGAGAAATATCATTATTGATACTAATATACCTAATCAAAAAATAAGGAGATGCAAAAATAATAATTATTATTTCAAAAAAAATTAAAGACGTCAAGAAATATATATACTTAATTAAAAATTTTCTCTCAAAAATCATAACCTAACTCAATTTACACTACTAGAAAAATCTAATCAATTATTACTTAAATTTTTTGAAACATTTGAAATAAGGCCAGACAATGCCATGGTAACAATAATAGAAGATCCCCCAGATGAAAAAAATGGTAAATTTATCCCTGTAGGAGGCAAAAGACCGATTGCAATTAAAATATTCATCATGCTTTGAAGAAAAATTGCAAGACTTGAAATAAATGCAATAAAAAATTTAAACCTACTATTAGAATGAATAGCTATAAAATAACCAAAGTAAAAAAACAAAAAAAACAAGCTTATAGCAAACAAAACCCCTAAAAATCCTAATTCTTCTCCAAGAACTGAAAAAATAAAATCCGAATTGGCCTCTGGTAATTTTCCAAGTTTTACCTCTCCCATTCCCAGCCCTTTACCTAAAATTCCTCCACTTTTTAAAGCATTAAGAGATGCTATTATCTGGTAACCTTTGCCAGAAGGATCATCGTAAGGATTGAGAAAGGCAAAAATTCTAGAAACCCTATAAGGTTCAAGCATCAAGAATATAGCAGAAACTGGTAAAAAAGTAACCACAATAGCAAAAACATAGCTAAATGCCATATTAGAAACAAACAAAACAATAAAAAAAAGAATGGCAAAATAAATAGCTGTTGAATAATCGTTTTGCAAAATTATTAACACCCAAAAAATTGCAAAAATCAACATTGGCTTTATCCAGTATGAAATACCATTGTTTTTTCTTGGGTCAAACTTGCTCAAATAAGCTGAAAGATAAATAGTAAAAGATATTTTAAAAATCTCAGAAGGTTGAATGCTAACACCTTGAAAGAATATCCATCTCTTTGCTCCAGAAATACTTGGAGATAAAAAAGTTGCCATAATTAAAAAAAGAGTTATAATCAATACAGGAAATATTGATTTTTTTAAAAAATTTAAAGAAATCCTTTCAAAAACAAGAAAAACCATAAAACTTAAAAAAAGATAATTAAGTCTTGTGAAAAATAAAAAATTTGGATTACCTGTCAATTCTAAGCTTAGAAAAAAGGAAGAAGTATAAAAAACTACAAGGCCATAGGCTACCAATAGCAGCAAAACAAGCAAATAACATGTCCTAAGTGAATTTATCTCTACAACCATAATAAATTATCTGATTTTTATCGTGCTTAAAGCAATTATAGCAAATATTAACCCTATTATCCAAAATCTAATAACAACTTGCATTTCAGACCACCCAAGTTCTTCAAAATGATGATGAAGTGGAGCCATTTTAAATACTCTTTTTTTAGTTTTTTTGTAAACCAAAACTTGAATAATTACAGACATAGTTTCAATAATAAAAACACCCGCAAGAATTGAAAAAAGTATTTCACTTTTTAAAATCAAAGCTGCCATTCCAAGAATGGCCCCCAAAGCCAGACTACCTGTATCTCCCATCATAATTTTAGCAGGATAGGCATTAAACCACAAAAATCCAAAACTACCCCCAAGCAAGGCCCCAAGAAATATTACAAGCTCTTCAGAACCTTTAATATTTGGAATATGTAAATAAGCTGCAAAATCAGCCCTACTTGTAAGGTAAGCTATTATTATTAAAGCCCCTGTTATAACTATACTCAATCCAATTGCAAGTCCATCAAGCCCATCTGTTAGATTGAAAGAATTAGAAGCAGAAATTAAAATAAACATGCCAAAAGGAATGTAAAATAACCCCAAATCTATTTGAAAAGACTTAATAAAAGGAAAATAGATTACACTAACATGCTCACCACCAAAATAATATAAAATGCCAACAGAAAAAAAGGAAAATATTATTTGTCCATAAATCTTAAATCGAGCTTTAAGTCCATCTGAGGTTTTCTTTTTAATTTTTAAAAAATCATCTATAAAGCCCAAAAAAGCAAATCCCAGCATAACAAAAACCATAATCAAAAAATAAACATTTAAAATGTTGCTCCAAAATACTAAAGAGATAAAAACACAAAAAAAAATAAGAATGCCCCCCATGGTAGGAATTCCTGCTTTTTCACTTAAATGTCTTTTAGGGCCATCTTCTCTTAAAATCTGATCAGCTCTTAATTTTTTTAACTTTAAAATAATATAAGGGCCCACAATCAAAGAAAGTAAAAATGCAAAAATTGTAGCATAAGCCATTCTAAAGGTAATATATTTGAGCAAACGCAAACCTAAAAGGTAAAACATAAAAACCCCACTATCATCTAAATATATTTAAAATTCTCTCAAGCCTGTTAAACCTTGAGCCCTTAATGACAATAAAAACTGAAGGTTCCAAGCTTTTTAAAAAAAAATCAATAAATTTATCAAACTCGCTAAAGTAATATAAACACTTTTCAACTAAATTCTCAGAATCCCTAACATCTAAAAATTCTTCGCCAATTAGAAAAATTTTATCAAAATTCATTGAAATAGCCTCTTGAATTAAATCTTTGTGAGTTTTGTATGCCAATTCCCCAAGCTCTTTAAAAGACCCAAGAACTATAAACTTTTTGTTTTGGATATTAAGATCTAAAATCATATTTTTTAAGGCCATAAAAGAACCCATATTGCCATTATAAGAGTCGTTTAAAATCAAATATCCATTTTTTGTCAAAATTTCTGCTCTACCCTTTTGAAAAGCAGTTTCAATAAGGCCCTCTTTTATTTCTTTTTCTCTCATTCCTAAAAATAAAGCCAAATTAATACACCCTATTGCATTAAAAATATTATGCCGACCCAGCAATAAAATAGAGTATTCAAACCCTTTGTAAACAAAATCAAAAGAAAATTTCCCATCCAAAAAAGAAAATGACTTAATACTAAGATTTTCAAAATCAAAATAAACGATTTTAACATTTGGATTTGCGATTTTTGCTCTTTTTTCAAGATAAACACAATAATCATTCATTTCATTTACAACAAAGATTTCAATGTTTTTGCCAATTATTTTGCTTTTTTCAAAAGCAATAGCTTGCAACTCCTTGAAGGCTTGCATATGCGCATAACTTATATTCGTAATAATAACAATTTCTGGTTTTAAAATTTGAGATAAAAGATCCATTTCTCCAACATAACTAACTCCAACTTCAAAAACAGCATATTCTTCATTACCCTCTACCCTTAAAATACTAAGAGGAAGTCCAATATCAGAATTTAAATTACCCCAAGTTTTGTAAGTTTTGTATTTCTTTGAAAGTATACTGTAAAGCATCTCTTTAGTTGTAGTTTTGCCATTGCTACCCGTAATAGCAATTCTTTTAAAGCTTGTTTTTTCAATTAAAAACGATGCCAAAGCTTGAAGAAGTTTTATTACATTGCTTGTAAGCAAAAAAACCAACCCTTCATTGTCATTTAAATATTTAATACACTCAGATTCATGCTCTCTTGAGCATGCAAAACATTTAACACCCAGATCAATTAAATATTTAACAAAAGAAAATCCATCTACTTTATTTCCCTTATACGCAAAATAAAGACTATCATTGATATTGTCATCCTTTATTTCGCGACTATCTAACGAATAAAAAGACACTACTCTTTCAATATTTTTTATATTCCCCACAAATTTCACATCTTTAGAAGAGATTAAAATATCCTTAATCTTTATACGCACTCAAACCTCATTCTAAAATCTTTTACTCAACAAAAATATTTATATCTTCATTAGCTTTTTTTTCCAAATTTAATTCTCCAAAACAAAAACTCTCTATTCTATCAATATTTTCAAGCTCATATATTACCGTCAGTAACCTTAAATTATCATCAATAATATTTTCCTGTTCATTGTCTAAGTGATTAAATTCCCTAAGCTTTACAACATATCTGAAATTTAAATAAATATTAAAACACAATATAACTGTTAGTATCAAAACTAAAATACAATAAACTTTAAATTCAATCTTACTTATGCTGTTCATAATTTTTTTACAACTCTAAGTTTTGCACTCCTTGAAGGTTTGTTTTTTTTAATCTCATCAAAACTTGGCATAATGGGCTTTTTTGAGATCTTAGCATACAAATCACAGCTCAAGCTTCTAAAAAAATCTTTTACAATACGGTCCTCTATTGAATGAAACGTAATAATAGCTAAAATTCCATCTTTAGCTAAATTTTCTACCCAAAAAGGCAAGCTCCTTTTAAGCCGAGCAAGCTCATCATTTACATAAATTCTTAACGCTTGAAAAGTTTTTGTAGCTGGATTTATTTTAACTTTTGAAAAAGGATAAACTTTGCTTATTATGGATTGCAACTCTTTTGTGGTTTCTATTTTTTTAATTTTTCTATATTCTACAATAGCCTTAGAAATTCTTCTAGAATAATGTTCATTACTTAAATCATAAATTAAAGCTTCAAGGTCATATTTACTATAAGTGTTTACAATCTCAGCCGCACTAATTTTGCAAGAAGAAGAACAAAGCCTCATATCTAAAGGCTCATCTTCAAGAAAAGAAAATCCTTTTTTACTACCCTTGTAATGAAACATAGAAATACCAAGATCAACTAAAATAAAATTGGCTTTGACATTTAAAGGATAATTGACGAAAAAATTATCAAACCAATCATTAAAATATGTAATTCTCTCTTCAAAAATAGAAAGAAACTGCCTTGCTCTTTCTAAAATTTGAGGATCTCTTTCAATTCCAACCAAACTTAAAAAGTCATATTTCTCAAGAATAGCCTTTGCATGAACACCTTCTCCAAGAGTAGAATCAATGTATATTAAGTCACTTTTTACGGGCAAATCTTCTATAAGCTTACAAATTGCATCAAGAAGTACTGGAAAATGAAAAGCATTATTATTCATTTAATTTAAACCTATAAATTATTTTTTTTTCATTTCCATAAACATCGCCATATTTTATTTTAAGCTCATTCTTACCCTTAACAAAATTAAGATCATTTATCTTAAGACATCCCCCATCTTTTTTAATGTTCAAAATATCTAACCCATAATTTTTCTCTTGGGCTAAAGTATGTGTATCATTAATCAAAAAAATATTTTGAAAATCTGAACGAAGAATACTTTTATTATTCAAAATAGCTTCAAAATAATAAATTCCTTTAAGAGAATTTTCAAAAGATTCTACTTTTTGAGTATGAAAATACAACAAAAGACTGTATTGACCAGAATCTACATTTAAATTTATATTTTTGGATAATTCCAATCTTTCATCATCGCCCTTTCCTTTTAAAAAAACCCTACCCAATGTATAAACTGTCTCAGCAACCACATTGTTCCTATTTTTGATAATAAACAAAGGATTGATAATTTTTTTAGCACTAGGATCATTAACTACCAAATCAATAACACTCTTTTCATCTTTTAAAAAAATTTTTCCAAGCTTATAAAGAAATCCCCCAAAAACCTCTAAATTTAGATTTAAATCATTATCAAAAATAATTAAAATACTACCATCCCTATTTAAACTATTTTTTGAATATAAAATTTTATAATTATTGGAAAAAACAGATACGGTTTTTTCCAAGGGCCTTAACCTTAGGCTAATATTCAACTTATTATTATCCAACACACCAAAATCTTTAACTAAAGCAAACTTTTCATCATTTCTAAATTCCAAAAATGAATATAAATCTAAAATATTAAAGAAAAATATAAAAACAATTAAAATCACTGAGCCAATCCCAAGTATTTTAAATCATTATTACTATTAAAATACAAAAGTCCCTTTCCAAATTCAACAAAAGAGCTTATTTCATCTTTAATAAAAATATTATCAAACAATTTAAAAGAATTTGCAGAATAAGTTTTTATATTAATGATTTTTTCACTCTCAGAATAAAAATATACTCTATAAATATTTTGAAAATAATCATATGACGCTCTTAAAATAGAATTTTTATTTTCAACCTTAAATATTCTACCACTTTTAATATTTATCACCGCAAGTGAATTTTTGCCTTCAATAAACAAATTATGATAATCATCTATTTTTATAAAAGTCTCAAAACTATTAATGGTTAAATTGTTTAATTCTAAAATTTTTTTATAATTATTCTCTAAATCAATTATTTCTAAAAAATACTCAGAACTGCCTTTTAGTGAAACCAAATATTTATTATCGGAGCTTAATTTAACAAAACATGTTGGAAATTTTCTCTCTAAAAAATTTTCCATATAAATTATCTTACCCTGTTTATATATATAAATCTCACCATTAGAAAGTCCCAAAACCAAAACTTCATTATTATAGTCCACACTTAAAATTGAGGACAAAAAATTGAGCATTAGTATATTATTTCCGCTAGAATCATAAACTTCTAAAGTTTTATATAAATTATTTAAAGTAAAAATTAAATTATTTATTGCAAAAACAAAATCCTTTAGCTTGAGTGTAAATAAAAATTTATTGTTTTTAACAGAAAAAACAGAATAATCTTCGCCGGAATTAAAAAGCACATAATAATAGTCTGAATAACTTATTAAGTTATCACTTAAAAGAGAATAACAAGATTCCCCGAAATTAAGACTTAAAACCTTATTTGATACAAAAACATTCTTACTTAAATTTATATTTTTACAATCAGATTTATTTTCAAAATTCTTAAAATCATAAAAATTAGATACATTCATAGTAGATCTTATAAAAAAATCAATCAAAATTATAAATAATAAAAACAAGCTTAGAATCAAAAAAAATTTTAATTTTTTGAATTTAATAGTGCCCTCTTCTACATTAAAACTCAATATAACTACTTTCTCCCCACCTTAATTTATCTATTTTACTTTAATTAAATCTGAACTAAACTTTGAAGACCAAACTCCATGAAACCTTGAAAATTTTTCAGCAGCTTCTTTTTGAGAGGCTATAGTAGCCAAAGCTCTTCCAGCTTCAAGATAACCAAGAGAATGCAGTCCAAATTCATGAGATCCACTAATCTCATATTTGCCCCTTAAAATAAAAGCTCCTTCTTCTAAAAGCTCCAACACTTTAATAAGGTGTTCAAATTGAAATTTATAATAAGGACTCTCAAGTTTTAAATTCTTAGAAAAATCTCTAAAATCAATAATATTTTTAGAAAAAACAATAAATTTGAGATACATATCCTCAAGAAAAACAAGTGTTTTAGAATCTTTTTTGCTAAAAATTTTAGCCAAATCAATTAAATAACCTAATTTTTTAATAATTAAAAACCTCTCTTCTGGATTTAAATTAAGAGCCTGAGGCATTTCAATCAACTCTCTTGGAGTAATACTAAGAACAGGGCTAATAACTAAACTAAAATCAGAAATCAACCCAGACAAAATTTTTTTTATAGAATAATTTACTTTCAATCTAGGCCTAGTATAAAAATAATTTAAAGAAGAAATATAACTTAAAACATTTAAATTGAAATCAATAAGATTAAATGAAAGTTTAGCATTTGATGTAAATTCGCCAGTCTCTTTTATAGCTGCTATATCATTTAAAGTCCTTAAAACAAGATTATTAATGTACACTATTTTTTTATAATTTTCATTATCAATTAAATCCATAAACACCTGCCTAAAACTCATAAAAGGGTGATTTATCAGCTATCTAATATATTGATTTTAGCAAAAAATATATTAAATATTTTAACAAGTTATAAATTTATAAAAAACACCCTTTAAACATTAACTCTGCGAATAAACAAAACATTAAAATCCTTATAATAAAACATGTAAAATCCTCTAACCTTATTAAAGATTAGATTAAACCAAACATTCAAACAACAACCAAGAAAAATTTTTATTAAAAAGAACACTGTTTAAAAAAACATTGAACTTACAATAATTTGTTTTTTAATCTCTTAACAAAAGTATCCGTACAAAATGAAACAAAATTCAAGCTTTGAGAAGAAATTTTAAATTCAAAAACAACGTCAACTCCGAAAGAACCAAAATTAATTCCATCTAAAAAAATTGATGCTGCTGCTATAAAATATTCCTTTGAAAAAGAAATGGAAAGTTTACTTAATTTAGAGAACACAAAAGAACGATTATAAACAGAATGTGGAGAAATAGGCGTAAGTRAAAATCCCTCAAGATCTGCTTCTAAAATAGGACCCCCTGCTGAGAAAGAATATCCTGTTGAGCCTGTTGGAGTAGACACAATTATCCCATCACTTTTGTATGATAAAAAACTCTCAGAATTAACCATAAGATCTACATAAATCATTTTATTAAGAACGCTTGAGCGAATAATAATATCGTTTAAAGCATATTTAGAAATTAAATCTTTACCGTGTTGAGAAACTGTTACATGAAGCAAAAATTTTTTATTAATAACCAAAGAATTGTTAAAAAATCTATCTATGACTTTTTTAAAATCTTCAATCTTAATATCTGCTAAAAATCCCACATTGCCCATATTAATTGAAATAATTGGAATATCAATGTTTTCATTTTCAAGAAGCAAATTAACAGCCAAAAGAACTGTGCCATCTCCTCCTAAAGTTATCAAAAAAAGAAAATTTTCTTTTGGAAAAGAAAATAAAGGTCTGCCAACATCTATTAACACTACTTCAACAAAATACTTGGTTTCTAAATAAACTTTAACATCATTGCCTAAAATACTAGCTCCCGACTTTAAAGTATTAATGCAAAGAAGAACTTTATTCTTCATATTGATCTTTATAGGGAATGTCGTCAAATTCGCATTTATCAAAAATTTTTGCTATATCAATTAATACTAAGTATTCACTCTCAAGATTATCAGCCTCGTCAAGCTTTACAACTCCAGATATATATTTTCTATCTAAAGTTTGTAAAGTAGCGGGAGGTTCTTGAACCCTAGAATCATCAAAGCTAATAACTTTAAGAACTCTATCAACAAAAATGCCTAAAAGCTTATTTTTAATCTTAACTATTAAGTATCCTGTTAAAAGCATGTCTTCTTCTGTTACCGAAATAGAAGGAACTCCAAATTTAATATTTAAATTAATTAAAGGAATAATACTGCCTCTAAGATTATAAATACCTATAATATATTCGGGAACATTTGGTATAGCATAAACTCCTTCTGATGGAACTTTAATAATTTCTCTAATGTGCTCTATTGACACCCCATAGCTTTCTTTTCCTATTTTAAAACCTGCAACTTGAAGCTGTGATCTGCTGTCTTTAGAACTTTCTTTTCTAAACATATTTTATACCTTTAAATCTGTTTATAACAATTTGATTAATTTGCTACTTGCCAAAACTTTTGCCTAAAAAATAAATTTCAAAAGAATTTTTCCTTACAGCTTTGGGTCTAATTTTTTTTACAAATTTAAAATATTTTTCAAACTTTTTAAAAATTTGCATCTCGTCTCCTCCCTGAAAAACTTTAACAAGTAAATTCCCTTTTTTAAGTAAAACTTCAAGTGATAAATCTATTATTCTCATGCTTAAATTAAAAGAATTGCTGGTATCTACAAGTCTATTTCCAGTAGTCTTGGGAGCCACATCACTAATTACAAGACTATAAGGTTTAAACGTATTAATTTTAAAAACTGTATCATCTAAAAAGATATCTCCCTTTATAAAATAAAAATTATCATCATATCTAAGGCCAATATCATTAATATCAACAGATACTAGAATTCCTCTTTTAAGCTTTTTATAAGCATACTGAGAAAAGCTGCCAGGTGATGCGCCAATATCTAAAACATTGCCAGAAGAAAATAAAGAAAATTTTTCATTAATTTCTATCAACTTATATACAGACCTTGCCAAATATCCTTCTCTTTTGGCTTTTTTAGAATATTCATCATCCAAGCGATACACATCAATCCCTTTAATACACTTTATTATACTTTTTCATTATAATTCTTATTATGCAAAATAAACTATTTTTAAAAAATATTGAAAAAAATATTAATAAAATCTTTTCAACAACTAATTTTCTAAATTTATTCAAAGATAACGATTTAAAATTTACTTTTAAAATAAAAAAGGAAACCCTTGATTATATTAAAGCACCAGCAATTGAAATTGTTAATAGGGGCGGAAAACGAATAAGACCAATGATAATGATTCTTTTAGCATATGCATTGGGTTTAAAAGAAAAAAATACCAAACTAATATATAAATTAAGCTTGCTGCTTGAACTTCCTCATTCTGGAAGCTTGATTATTGATGACATTGAAGACAATTCACTAAAAAGACGCGGTGCATCAGCAATACATTTAATCTATGGAATAGATAACAGTATAAATGCTGGCAATTTAATTTATTTTTTACCTGCAAAATTAATAGAAAAATCAAATTTAAAAGAAAATCAAAAATTATTAATTTATGAAAATTTCTTTACAACTCTTTCAAATCTCCACCTAGGACAAGGAATTGATATTAAATTTCACAATGAGTCATACATCCCAAGTATTAAAGAATACATCTCTTTAGTAGAATTAAAAACAGCTTCACTTTTTGGAATGGCCAGCTTTCTAGCTGCAATACTCACAAATAATGAAGACAAAGCTAAAAAAATTTACAGTACATTTTTAAAGCTTGGTGTTTATTTCCAAATAATAGACGATATTAAAAACATTAAAAATAAAATTAATGGTAAAGAATTCGGAGATGATTTACTCGAAGGGAAAAAAAGTTTGCCAATAATTTATTTTTTACAAGAAAAAAAGTTTGAACCAAAAATTATTTCAAAATTCAATCAAATAAAAAATACCAAAACTACCAAAGCAAGAAAAGAAATATTTAAACTAACAGAAATGATAAACTCATCAAAATCAATAAAAAATTCAACTATTGTTGCCTTAAAATACTTAAACGAGTTTAAAAACGAACTCAATTTATACCCACTAACAAATAGATATAAAAATCTACTAATAGATACTATTGAGCAAATAAAAGAAGGAATATAATGAGAAAAATAACAATAATGATACTTTTCTATGGCTTGATAATAAATGTTTGCCCTACTACAACAACATCAATATTAAAACTTAATAAAAAAGCAAACAAACATACAATAGAAAAACTTTACCAAAAATCAATGTTACTAAAAGATTCAAAAAAATATAATAAAGCAATAGAAAGTCTAACAAAAATAATTAACATGGATCAAAATCAAGCTGATGCTCATCTTTTGCTCTCAGAATTAGAATATTTAAATAAAAACTGGAAAAAAGCAATTATTAAATCTCAAGATTACTTAAAAATAATAGACTTTAAAGATAAAAAGAACTTTTTAGATATCTCTTGGGCATACTTTTTAATAGGAGAAGTTAAAAATTCAATGGACTATATAATTAAATTTTTCCAAAGCGGTAAAGAATTGTTCAGAGAAAACATATTTATAGCAATTGATGCCCTTTTTAAAAAAAGTATTTATCATTTTACAAACAATGAAAATGCAGCATTCAATGCAATATTATCTTCAACGTTTCAATTAGCACTCAATGACGACACATTGTTTATAATTTTTTTAAATAATTTAGAAATAATAAAACAAATACCCTTCTATCATTTTAATAGAAAAAAATTAGAAGAATTATATCTACAAATCAGCACTCTAAAAACAATTCAAAACACAACGTGCAGAACTTAAACTAAGATCTATCTTTTCTCTTAATCAACGAAACCAATATATTTATTATTATTGCTACATAAAATTGAAAAGAAAGAGAAAAATAAGAATTTACATACTCTTGAGTGCGAAAAAATTGATATTCAAAAAAAACTATCAAAAAAGAAATTGGAAAAATTAATAAAGGATTTGAAAATGCAATATAAAGAATGCAAATAGCAAGCCAACCATTGTTTAATCCTAAATTATAAGAGTAAGCATTAAGACTTACCGCAATAAATGAGCCAGCAAGACTTGCTGTGAAAATTGATACAAAAATTGCAAAAGATTTGAAACGACTGCTTATTTTCTCGCCCAAAATGTCTTCATAACTCCCTGAAGAGATAAATTCAAACACTGCTCTAATTCTTGAATAACTTATAACATAAACAGTAATAAATAAAAAAATGAAAAAAACAGCAATAAAAACAAAAATCTCAAAATTTCCAGATAAATTTAAAGTAAAACCAGGAATAAAATTAAAATTACTCTTCATTAAATAWTCAACAAAAAAATAACAAAAAATATTAATACCTATTCCTGCTATAAAAATATCATAATTTTTTTTTACTACAAAAGATAAAAAAAATCCAAACAAAAAACTAATAAAAAGGGTAAAAATGGTTGACATAAAAATTCCATATCCCAAATAGATGAAAAAAGATGTTAAAAATATTGAAAGATACGAAATGCCTTCAATAGATACATTTAAAAATCCTATTTTCTCTGTATAAAGAACTCCAAGTGCTAAATACGAAAATACAATAGCCTGCTCAAAAATACTAAACATCTACTTTTTCCTAGCTTTAATCAAAAATAAAGAGATAAAAATAGCAATTGATTGACAAAGCCCAATAAATTCATACTTAAAGTCATAATTTATATTAAGAAAATTATTAAATTCAATTAATATTGAAAACAATAAGCTAAAAAATAATACATAAACATAATTAAATCCTGAAATTACAGCAACAATTAGACTACTCCAACCAAGTCCTGAAGTTAGCCCTAAAACCAAATATGGTCTAAAAAACACTACAAACATAGAACCTGCAAGACCATTTAAAAAAGCACTGCCAAATACAGCGAAAAACTTATATTTAAATTCATTTATATTGAAAAAAATGTCTATCTTTTTTTTATTGCTTAATATTTCAAGCTGAAGACCATAAATAGTTTTTTTGTGAATAAAAACATAAAAAAGCCAAACTGATACACCAAGCAAAAACAAGTAAATAAGTGATGAATCTAAAGCAAACAAACTATTAATCCTTTTTGTCTGATTAGAAAAACTACCTGTTTTTAACATATTTAAAATAAATCCATCCACCAATCTTTGATTTCCATAAGATATTAAAAGACCTGTTAAGGCTTTATTTAATCCGAAGAAAAAAGTAATAAAAAAGGGGATAAGCCCCAAAAGTCCTACAAAAAAAGAACTTAAAAGTATCAAAAATACAAAATTAAAATAGGTTAATCCAAAAAAACTTGAAAATATATAAACTAAAAATGCCCCAAAATAAATCTGACCTTCATTCCCAAGATTTAATGAATTACTCTTGGCACAAGTAGCAATCCCCGTAGCCATAATTAAAAATAAAATAAAGCGCCAAGATATCATTTTAATATAAGAAAATTGAAAAAAATCACCGAAAAAATAGCTAATACTTAATATTGAAAAAGAAAAAATTAATGCCATAAAGCTATTTCTAAAAAAGATCATAAAAATAGCAATTCCTTTAATTTTTCTTTACTAATCTTTTCTCTAGATACGTTTAACAAAACTTCTCCCATTTTCATTGCCAAAATGTTATCAGAGAGCAAAAGCAATTCATCTAAATTGGAAGTAATCAAAAGAACTGGCTTTTCTTTTGAATAATTACGAATAGCAACAGACATTTCATTATAAGCTTTGTGATCTAAATTGCTCAAAGGAGAAAAACAAATTAAAAAACTTTTTGCAATATACATCTCTCTGTAAAGAGCAAATTTCTTCAAAGTTCCTCCAGAAAATGCCAAAGATTTTGAATAAAGAATTCTATATATTTTCTCTTCGCTATAAAATTCCATTTTTTTTTTAAAAAAATCTTTAATCTGATTAATGTAAGATTGCCTAATAAAAATTTTATTTTCAAAATTCATAAATTTGGCCAAAAAATTATCTAATATGCTGCTATTATCGGGGAATAAATTACCAATACCTAAGGGTAAAAATCCCGCTTTACACTCAAAAATATTTATTCGCTCATATCTAATGCCATCAATTTTTATGCACCCAACAAAAAGAAGCTCTCCTAAGAATAATTTTTCCCAAGTTTTAATTACAGCTTCTTCGCCAATTATCCCTAAAACACCCCTTTTATTTAAAGAAAAACTAACATCATACTTCCAAAAATCTTCAAAAAACAAATTAAATTTAATAGGATCTTTTTCAAATTTGTTGCAATTAATATTTGCAACAAATACTTTGTCACTAGAGGATTCAAGCTTGCTCAAAATTGATTCTTTGTTTACTGTTCTAAAACACTTTCCATCTTTTAAAATAATAAACTCATCGCTAAATTTTATAGCATCTGTAATCTCGCTGTGGGTAATAAAAAGAGACGCAACTCCCGATTTCTTAAGCAATACAAGCAATTTTATAAAAGCTTGTGCTTCTTTTTGAGAAAAATAAGCAGCACTCTCATCAAAAATAATTATTTTTGCATTCTCTTTAAGAGCAGCAATAATAAGTAAAAAATAAATCTCTTTAATATTTAAATCTTTAATTTTCTTATCTAAATCAAAAGAAATTTTATAAAATTGCATAAGCCATCTATAATATTTGTAGGTCTTAGATTTATTCATCGGCATGAAAAATTCATAACCAAACCAATAGATACTCAAATATTCCCATACTCTTAAATTCATTTTCAAATTAGGAACTTGAGAAACAAGATAAATACCATTATTTTTAGCTTTATCTACATTCCAATTTTTTTGCTTAATGCCATTTACTAATATTTCACCCTCATCAAATTCAATAAGTCCGGCAATAATCTTGGCTAGAGTGCTCTTTCCTTCTCCATTTTTACCAACTACTGTAAAAATTTTAACTTCCCCAATTTTTAAATTAATACTATCCAAAATAGGCTTGTCAATATCTGGAAAATACTTAACTATGTTTTTAAACTCTACCATTAATTTTGTTCCAAATTAATTTTTATACCATTTGCACTAACCTCTTCTATTTTTTTTAAAAGATCTTCTTTTAACTTTTGACTGGTTCGCTCTAAATAAAAAACATTCGAAACATTAAACAAAACTCCTTTATGTTTTATGCCAAAAATATCAGAATTTCCATAGTTAATCTCTGACTTAAGAGCCTTATCTAAAATATGTGAAACATAATATTTTTGATTTGTAATTCCTGAACCAATAATATTTTCTTTATTATCCAAATAATCTTCGCTATCAAAAAGAACTGCAGAGATATTATTCTCTCTAACAGAAGAAAGCACTCCTTCAACAGCAGGCCCCACAATAGGAAGTATTACCAAAGCCCCCGAATCCTTAATCAAAGAGTCTGATAATAATTTAGCTAAATTGCTATCATGCCAATTGCCCAAAACTCGATAATAAACTTCAGATCTCATACCAGTATCAAGAATGCCTTTCTTGAAATAACGATAAATATAATCATTCATAACGGGATAATTTTGACCTGCAATCAAAGCAGCATTTCCAAAGCCAGATTTAATAAATTCCTTTAAAAAAAGACCTACATAATATCCTAAAATATATGCCTCTTCTGCTACATTATAAGAAACTGAATAAACCTGCTTGTTGGTATTTTTAACCAAAGAATCAAAAATGAGAAACTTAGTATAAGGATAATTACTTGAAACACTGTCAACAATATCTTGCATAGCATTATTTGTAGTTATTAAAAAATCATATTTTTTTGAAGTTAATAGTTTTTCAAGCATTTCTATCCACTCGCTTTGATTAAATCCAGCTTCTAAAACTTTAATTTCAAGATTTTCATGATTTTTTTTAAATTCAAACAAAGAATCATACATTTCTTTATAAGATGGAGATCCTGAAATAACCCCGGGAATAAATAAAGCAATATTGGTTTTGTTAGAAATATCAACCTTTCGCTTCTTGAAAAAAATTAAATAAACAAATAAATATAAATGAAATATCGTAAATAAAATCCAAAACCCTTTAAAAAACACCTTTTTACTCATAAAAATAAAACATCCTTTTATTAATTATTATTAAATTCACTTTAATGCCATAAAAGTTAAATAAAAAATCAATAACAAGCTATAAAAAATAAAACCGCCAAAACTAATTAAAAAATTAATTATCCGATCAACTGAAGAGCGCATTTTTCCCCCTTACGATAAAATTTTGGCAAAAAATTCTCAACCCAAATTTAATAAAATATTAAGCAAATTATGAATGTGAATTTTAAATTTCGTTGAATAATATAATAAAACTTGAAAATTTTTCATTTTTTTTAAAATGGCTGATATTAATAGTTTCAAACAGCTGATAAAAACAAATATGTTAATTTCTTCTTCAATTTGAATTTTCAAAGAATATACCATGCCATCTAACAAATAGCTTTAACATAAAGCTAAATATATAAAAATCAAAACTCTCTAGGGCGCAATAAATACAATTCATTAACATTTAAATTACTAGTAATATCATCATTTGAGCGTCTTAAATACATCTTTAGAGAATGGATTGTTTTAAAAAACTTATTTTTTAAAAGATTTTTATTAGCTTTGTAATCTTTTAAAAATTTTGAAATGGGCCCGTTAACAGTTGTTGAATTGTCAAAAAAAGTAGAAAAATATTTCAAAACATCATCTACAAAATAAAACCTATTAGCCAAATCAACAAAATTATTAAAAAGCACTCCGATTCTACCCTTTAAATAATTAACATTTTTAATCATATCAACCCTGTTACCAAATTTATAATTTTTATCTTCCAGGCTCCATTTTGAATATATAGAATTAAATTTAAAATCTTTCATTAAATAATTATACATAAAGTTGAATCTAAAACTATCCTCAATATATTTTAAAACAAAAAAATATAAAAACCTTTTATTTAAAGACATAAAATTATCTTTAGCCATCCTTATAAAATTTTGATTAACACCCTTTAAAGTGCCTTCATTAACTTTGTGTAAAAAAGAATTTCCATTAAAAAGCAAAAGACTGGTATTGGGAAAAATTAAATATTCGGTTTTATTAATATGTCTGATGCTACCCTTGTAAACATTAATAAAACAATTATTAAAATAATCGCTATTGACATAAAATTTTGAAGTATTTTCGGCTTTAAACAGGTTATTATCTATTATAACAGAAAATGAAGACCCTTTAACAATGCTATGAATTATAGCATCAACACTTCCTCTAAATAAATATATTTTTGCGTCTTGCAAATCTTTAAGAGAAGAATAAAACACAAAACTATTTGTATTGGAATAAAAAATTAAATCTACAGAAATACCATTTATTTCATATAAATTTATTTTAAGCTTTGAATTTTCTCCAACCTCAATAAAATCATATTCAAAAATTTCGTCATCTAAATCTAACTTAACGGGAAATGTATTTCTAACAACACTAACTCTACCTTCTATTTCTTTTACAACTGCCACTTGAGAAAATAAAGTTCTACTTGAAAGCAATATTAAAAGGATAAAATGATATATTCTAAAAATATAGTTCTCCTAATCTTTGAAAAACTCATAAATTTAATTATACCTTGTTTTACATAAATTTATTACACTTTGAACAATGATGAAAAAGAAGTATAATTTAATTTAAGAATTAAAAATATTAAGTTTTTATTGACATACTATAATTGCTATACTAATAAAAATAGTAAAAGTAAGAACTTTAATATTTATAGGTTCTTACTTTAAAGATTAATAGAAGCCAAGTTATTAGAAGGGTGTATTTATGAATATAAAGAATAAATTAATATCGCTGCTAATTGTAGTAGCAATCTCTTTTATCGCATGCAAAACGCCTCCAGAATCAAGAGAGAGTAAAAATGCTAAAATTGCACAACCAGATAATAAAAATTTTCAATTAAGAGATATAAAAGACATTAAAAATGAACTAATAAGAGAACGGGGACATCTTTTTTATTCCAAAGAGTTTAATGAAGCTGAAAGATTAGAAGAAGCAATGAAACAAAGTTTTTCCAAAAAAAAAGCAATAGAAGGAAATGAAATTGCTCTAAAAGTACTTGAAAGATACAAAACAATAATAAGAGAAACGAGGGAAAAAAAAGAAAAAACAAATTACCTTAAAGAAAATATTGAAAAGTATCTAAACGATGCAGAAGCAAATGAAGCATACATATGGATCCCGCTGGAAATCGACGAAGTAAATAATTTATATTTTGAAGCAACAAGAAAATATAAAAATTACGATCTTGATAATGCCCTTGACATGTATAGCAAGGCCTTTAACAGAGCACAACAAGCAGCAAAAAATGCCAAAGAAGCTAAAGCTTTAAAAGAAACTGATGAGAGAATGTACAAACAATTAAAAGCACTTGAAGCGGCTTCCAACTTACCAATTTATAGCAATAATAAGCTTATAAAGCCATCTCCATGGAATGGTAGAGCATTCATTAAAGAAAGAAACAGTCACTTAAACCTTTTAAATACTAATAAAGACACTTATCTTCTTGGAGAAGCAGAAATTTCAATTCCAATAGTACTCGCATACGAAGAAAAAGTGGAAATAGCAAAAAACTCCAAACCTCAAGAACAATTCAAAACGCTAGAACTTATTGAAAGATCTAGAACATTGTGGGAAAAAGGGGTTGAGGCTAAAAATGTAAAAAACTTTAGACTTGCCAATGAATTATTTTTAGAATCTGCAAGATACCTTGAAGCTTATCAAAGCAATGCAAGCAGCGAGCTTTACGTAATAAAAATAGGCAATACCCTATGGGGCATTTCCAAAAAATTATACAACGATCCTTACTTATGGCCAAAAATTTGGTTTGCCAACAGACAAAAAATACAAAATCCGGATCTAATTCATTCTAACTGGAAGATAATAATTCCTGCCAAATAAGCAAAAACAATCATAAAGCAAGGCTTTAAAAAGCCTTGCTTTCTTATTTTATATCTAATAAAATTAAATAATAAAAACATTCTAAAAGAGGCAGAAATGAAAAAGCTAATATTACTAAACTTAATATTTATTTCCTGCTATACGATTAACTTAGAAAAATTAACAAAAGAAACTCCTTATGGAGTTTATCTTAGAGAAGCTCAAAAAGCTGTCAATGTCAATGATTATAACTCGGCTTTAAAAGCATACGAAAAAATGATTCAAAATTTCGCTCACAATTCAAATATAGTTGCTACTGGTAAATATGAAATTGCATTCATATACTATACAACAAACAAAACAGAAAAAGCAAAAAAAATCTTTGAAGAGTTAATAGGAAATAATATGGAAATGCCTAAATGGATTAAGCCTTTAGCTAAAAAAATATTAAATAAAATAGAAAATAATAAAAAATAATAATTTAAGAAATAAAAATTTTTACTGAAATATTATTCCATAAATTGTAATATCTTTTTCCTTTGCAGAATTGATAACATCTTTATAAACAATAGACCCTCTTGGATACTCATGAGGAGGTGCATCTCCTATAACAATAATAAACCTTCTTTCTGCCCGCCAATCAAATTGGGTCACAGCAGCATCAATCCCCTCAAAAACAGCTTCTGGATAATCCCCACCGCCACCAACATTAACATACTTAAGAATATTATTTAAATAAGGAATAGTATTAAAATCAAAAGCTTTGGTTAAAAAATCTTCAAGATAGTCTTTATAAAAAACAAGACCTATTCTGTAGGATTTAAACTTTTGAAGTTGAGGTTCTATTATTGAAAACAAATGCTCTTTTAGAATCTCAATATTGCTTTTCATACTATCAGTAACATCAACAACAAGCACTAAATCTAAATCATAAACTGAATCTTCTGAGTTTTTTAAAATTTTGTTTATTTTATCAACAATATCAATGCCATTATTAGCAATAACAACCTCATCTGAAAATTTTGTAAAAGTATCTTTTAATTCATTAAATTCAATTTTTCCCTGATTTTGATCATCCTTGAAAAGCAATTCATAAGCATTGTCTTGATATCTGCCCAAATAATCATTATATTTTTTCTCAAAAGATCTTATAGAAAACCAAAAGGGCTCTTTTTTACTTTTTAATACTTCTAAGTCAATATCACCACTTCTTGTTGAAAAATTTGGAAATCCATATTTTAATTTTTTTGGAATCAATATATGAAAAGCTTCTCCAAACTTTTTATTAGGAACAGGGGTGGAAGATGTCAATGATAAAAGTTCTTTATTCTTAATAACTCTTCCATTTAAAATCCGAATTTCATCTCCATTAACCTTATTATAACTTAATGTACGAAATGAATAAGTAGCCACATCTTTTTTCTTATCAGGAATTTCAAAAGACTCTGTCAATATTACTGATTTGATTGCAGGTTTTTTTCTAATAAAAAGATGAAATCCCTCTTCATGAGCCTCAACATAAACATCATCAATACCTATTTTCAAAGAACTATCTTCAAATCCAAACAAATAAAAACTAATAAAAAGAAATAAAAAAATTTTCTTCATAAGGAAACCACCCTCATAAATAACTCAAAAACAATGAATAAGATCTATAATTAAAGTTTTTCGGATAAATTTTCATAAAATAAAACATTAGATTTAGAAAAACTATTCTTAAAAATATTCCTGAGATTTAAACTAGCAAGATCTTTTTTAACACTTTTTACCATATCTTCATCCCTATTTAATATATCAAAAATCTTGGCTGATTCGCTTAAATTGCTAACTCCAGAATTAAAAAGTTTAGTATCTCTTATAGATGAAAAAGAAGCCATCACTTCTACAACCCCAAGATTATTATAAGTCTCAATTTCTTTTAATAAAAGAGTTTTATGATAATCATTTTCTTTGGGGTTAAAATTCAAAACATTAGCCTTCTCTAGTTCTAAATTTTGCATAACCCTTAAATAATAGCTCCTAGAAGCTAAAAAATCGCCTATTTTATAAAGAGTTAGGGCAATAGTATTTAAAACTTCGTTACTACTTGAAAACCCCGCCATGCTCTCTACTTTAAATAAATATTTCAATGCATCATCATAATTATTTTCTCTATAACTAAGTAGTCCAACTTTATAGTAAACATCTGGATAATCAACGCCCTCATTTATTGCCAATTTGTAAGAAGATATCGCAGACTTAAAGTCATTTAAAGATCTAAGAATATCGCCTTGCTTTTCATAAATTGAAGAAATCTCCTTAGATCCTTTTATAAGATTGTGTTTTTTATAAAAAGAATAATCACTCAAGGCTAAACCAATAATATTACTAGCCCTAAGAGAATCTCGAGTTTTTTCATAAATGTCTGCTAAAATTTTATAAGCCAATATCTTGTCCCCAGCATCTTCAATTGAATTTTTATGCCTAAAACTATTTAATGCTTTAAGCAAATAAACTTCGGCCTTCTTAAAATCTCCTATGTAATACGAATATCTTCCACTTTCAAAAAGTGCCTTGTCGTAATTGGGATTTTTATTTAATATTTTTCTGAGAATGTATTCAATCTCTGAATTCATATTAACATTATTGTCAAGCTTAAAAATAGTTCTGCCATCATTTCTTTTAAAATCAGAAAATTCCTTATTCAATAAATTTGTTTGTCCATTAAGATAATTTAAATTTATAGCAAGATTATTTGCTCTTTGATTATAAGTCACAAAAGAAATATACTTATCTACAAGCTTTTTAGCATATTTTGTGTAAACAACTTCATCAATATCTAGAATTTCATTTGACTTAATAAAATTATTGACATTATCAGACTCGGTATCTAAATTAGCTTCAATATAAGCATTGAAAAGCTTAAATAAAATTTCCTTTTTTTGTCCATATTTAGAAAGCACAACCGTATAGCTATTAATACTATCTTTATAGTAGTTGGAATTTGTCTTAGCCCATTTAAAATAATTATCTCCCTTTAATACTAAAGCATCATAATCGTAAAGATCATAAGATATAACCTCATCAAGTATTGAATTAGCCTCAGAGTGCTCTCCAAGACCAATTTTCATGGAAGCATACGAAATATATCCTTCCTTATTAAACTTTTTTCGTCTTCTGTTTGTAGAATTTTTAGAAAAAGGCTCAATAGTAAACAATTCCTCATACTTCTCTTCAGCACTATCAAAATCTCTAACGTCTTCAAACGCCTTAGCATAATTAATAAACCATTTATCATCAGGCCTAATATAGTAAGCATCTCTAAAGATAGATTTGGCAAGATCTCTTTTATTTGCATATATAGATTCTATGCCCTCTTTATACTTGCTCTCAGAGGCAACATAAAAAAATATTACATCTACTATAAGGTACAAAGAAACTAAAACTAAAACAACAAAAAAAGAGGCTATTTTTATCAAAGGTAGCAAAGCCCTTGAAACCCTGTAGCTCAATTTTTGCTGAAGCTTGCTAAATTCTTCCGCCTTGAAATAAATTACAGGCAATTTAATAGATCGCCCAACAATATCTCCTACAAATTTAGCAATAAATTTCAACCTTTTTTTATTTTTTTCAACAAGATCAATTAGCGCTTCAAGCTTAAACCTTGAAACATTTTCCTTAGTTAAAGCCTCAGCAATTGCAATTCTTAAATTTCTAGGATAGGAATTTAAATGCTTTAAAAATAATGGATAATTAACCTTAAATTCAAAACGTTTAAAATTTGCATTTTGATCATACTCTAAAAATTTAAAATCATCTATAACGTTTTCAAAATCATCCTCATCGGCACTTAAATTTAAACTGTCTCCAACAAACATCTCTGATTGTTCATCTGTTTGGTTTTTGCCATTTACCGCATCATCAATATTAAATTCATTAGACTGTAAAAAATTACTATCCCCTAAAACAGAAGAATCATTATTGGCTTCAAAAAAATTATTATTGCCTTGATTGTTAATCAACTCCTCAGAACTTAATTCTGGGGAATTGATTAAATTGTCAAAATCAAGCTTAGAAGCAATTTCTAAATCAATAGAATTATCATCAAGAACTTTGTCAATATTATTTTCAAAAGAATCGCTAGAAGAAACGTCAAAATCATTATTTAAAGTTGAAAGCTCTGAATCCACATCAACCCTTAAGTTAGAACCACTTAAAGGCAAATTGTCATTAAAAATGTCAGAATAGGATAATTTATCCTCATTCTCAAGAGCATCAAGCATAAAATTTAAATCAAGTTCATCATCAGTTTCATCTAAAGCAAGATCTTCGCCTATCCAAGGAACAATACTCTCTCCAGGCTCGGGAAGCTTAACATCCATACTTAAGCCAAAAGATTCTTTAGATAATCTTTCATTAGAAAGATTATCTAATATTTCTCTTTTAAACTGTATTATCTTATCTACATCAGGCATATTGTAATCAAGTTCCTAGCTTATAAAAAGCTTTTTTTATAAAATTCATGACCTTTTGCATGAAGAACATTAAAGCGATTTTCTAAATCTTCAGCAATTTTTAAACCCAAAACTTCCTTTGTAATCTCTGTCTGAGAATCTTTCAAGGTGTTTAAAATTTCATCCCTATACTCAGCAATACTTATAACTTTGTCAGCATTATATATAAGTGAATCTCTTTTAAAAACATCGTGAGACATATCTCCATCCTCAGAAACTTCTAAAACATTTCCATTGACTCCAATCATCAAATAATAATCAAAAATTTTAAAATAATTGCCAATTTCTAAAATTATTTTTTTTGTTTCAGGTCTTCCTTTTCTATACCTAGTAGCAGTAGGAAAAATAAGTATAATGTACCCACTATTTTTCTTTTCATAAATATACTTCATAGAATTAGTATTAAAAACACGCCTTTGCCTAGCATGTTCTAAACCAACCCCAACAAATGCGTGCGGTGGATACACTAATATTGCATTGTATCCCAAAGAAAGGGTCTTAACAAATAAATTATCTCTGAAAAGCTTAACTCCAGCTATTGGAATAATATGATCTGCAATATCATGATAACCCATTTTGTAAAGTAAAAATTGGAAACAAGGAAAATCAAAATTACTATAATGCTCCATTAATATAATTGAAGACTTGCCAGATTTAGTCTTTTGGTAAAGTTCTAAAATATTTTGTATGCCAACAATGGTAGATCCACTCTCAAGAAGTCTCTCTATCATTCTATCTGCCAATCTTCTACTCTTAGAATCTGCATTTCGATAAGACTTATCCAAATAATTAACATTTTCAACAGACTTAAATTGACTTACAAAGTCGCTTTCCATGTCTTTAAAATATTTATCAAAACTTTCATTTTGTACAAACATAAAACCAGCACCCTTTAAAGCATTCTATGTTGCCACCTAACCATTAGTTATATTATTTTATTTACTAAAGACAAAAAGCTCTATAAGACTAACAATAAATAACTAATATTAAACAAGCATACATTTTTGAAAACATTTCACACCATTATACCTTATTTACTATACAAATTAAAGTAAAATTTTGGCTTGCAACAATAGACAAATAATACTAAAAACTATTTAAAATTATTAGACTTTTTTTATTATAAGAATTAAAGTAAAATTTAAATACAAGACAAATCAAAGTAAGACAAATCAAAGTACTGGAGGCATACATATTTAAAATTAAAACAAAATAAATATTCTTTATTAAAATTTATTAAAAAAGATTAATAAAGAATGAGAACAAAAAATATATAAAATATTGAAAAAGGAAAATCCCATGAAATATATAAAAATAGCCTTAATGCTAATAATTTTTTCTTTAATAGCATGTATTAGTAATGCTAAAAAAGAAAAAATAGTTTTCAGAGTATCAAACTTAAGCGAGCCATCATCACTTGATCCTCAACTCTCAACAGACCTTTACGGTAGCAACATTATTACAAACCTATTCTTAGGCCTAGCGGTAAAAGATTCTCAAACTGGAAAATATAAACCAGGACTTGCAAAAAGTTGGAATATTTCTGAAGATGGAATTATTTACACATTTAACCTAAGAGAAGATATAGTTTGGAGCGATGGAGTTGCCATTACTGCCGAGGAGATAAAAAAATCATACCTAAGAATTTTAAATAAAAAAACAGCTGCAATGTATGCTAATTTAATAAAATCTACAATAAAAAATGCACAAGAATATTTCGATGAGACAGTGCCTGAATCTGAGCTTGGCATAAAGGCTATTGACAGCAAAACCTTAGAGATAACATTAACATCTCCAAAGCCTTATTTTCCTGATATGCTAACACACTCAGCATACATACCAGTTCCAATGCATATTGTTGAAAAATATGGAGAAAATTGGACAAATCCTGAAAATATAGTTGTTAGTGGCGCATACAAACTTAAAGAAAGATCAATTAACGATAAAATCGTAATAGAAAAAAATGAAAAATACTATAATGCAAAAAATGTAGAAATTGATGAAGTAATATTTTACCCAACAGAAGGTAGCGTGGCTTACAATATGTACATAAACGGTGAACTCGATTTTCTACAAGGAGCAGAAAAGAATAATTTAGAAGAAATTAAAATAAGAGATGATTATTATTCTGGGTTAAAAAACGGAATGGCATACATAGCATTCAATACAACAATAAAACCACTAGACAATTTAAAAGTTAGACAAGCCATCTCCCTTGCCATTGACAGAGAAACTTTAACTAAAGTAGTTTTAAAGGGAAGTTCAGATCCAACAAGAAATCTAACTCCAAAATTTGATGATTATTCTTATGGAAAAAATTTAATACTATTTGATCCTGAGAATGCAAAAAAACTTTTAGCTGAAGCTGGATATCCGGATGGGAAAGGATTCCCCACATTAAAATATAAAATATCGGAGGGAAGACCAACAACAGCAGAATTTTTGCAAGAACAATTTAAAAAAATACTAAACATTAACTTAGAAATCGAGAATGAAGAATGGACAACATTCCTAGGAAGCAGAAGAACTGGAAATTACCAAATGTCAAGCGTGGGGTGGATAGGAGATTATTTTGATCCCTTAACATTCTTAGACAGCTTATTTACAACAGAAAATCATTTTTTAGGAGCGTACAAATATTCAAACAAAGAGTATGATGCTTTAATAAAAAAATCTAATTTTGAACTTGATCCAATAAAAAGACAAGACATTTTAAGACAAGCTGAAGAGATAATAGCAGAAAAAGACTTTCCTATGGCACCTTTATATATACCCAAATCTCATTATCTTTTCAGAAATGATAAATGGACAGGGTGGGTACCAAATATCGCAGAAAGCTATTTATATGAAGATATTAAAACTAAAAAATAATAAAATTAAGTAAAATAAGTAATTTTAAAATTAAGATTTAAAATTAATATCTACGGAAAGAAAATTATGAAATTAAAGTTAAATTTTAAAACAAACTTTGAAATGGAGGTATAAAAAATTATGAAATTACAAAGGTCATTATTTTTAATAATATTTTTTCTAACTTTTCTTTGTTGTAATAACAAGGAAAGAAAAGAAGGAGTATCATTTAAAATAAGCTTGGGAGCAGAGCCAAGCAGTCTTGACCCTCAATTAGCAGAGGATAATGTCGCATCAAAAATGATTGACACAATGTTTAGAGGGATTGTTACAGGAGATCCTAATACAGGGGGAAATAAACCGGGACTTGCAAAAGGGTGGGATATTTCTTCTGATGGAACAGTTTACACATTTAACCTAAGAGAAAAAATCACTTGGAGTGACGGAGTTGCAATCACTGCAGAAGGAATTAGAAAATCTTATCTTAGAATTTTAAATAAAGAAACTGGCTCAAAGTACGTTGAAATGGTTAAATCGGTAATTAAAAATGGTCAAAAATATTTTGATGGACAAGTGACTGACTCTGAACTTGGAATTAGAGCGATTGATGAAAAAACATTAGAAATAACACTGGAATCACCAAAACCTTATTTTATTGATATGTTAGTACACCAATCATTTATTCCAGTACCAGTTCATGTTACCGAAAAGTATGGACAAAACTGGACAAGCCCCGAAAACATGGTGACAAGTGGTCCTTTTAAATTAAAAGAAAGAATTCCTAACGAAAAATATGTCTTTGAAAAAAATAACAAATACTACGACTCAAATGAAGTAGAATTAGAAGAGATTACATTTTACACAACAAATGACAGCTCAACAGCGTATAAAATGTATGAAAATGAAGAGCTAGATGCAATTTTTGGTTCCATACCCCCAGATCTAATCAAAAATCTAAAATTAAGAAGCGACTATTACTCATCAGCTGTTAATGCCATATACTTTTACGCGTTCAATACACACATCAAACCACTTGACAACGTTAAAATTAGAAAAGCCTTAACTCTTGCTATTGACAGAGAAACGCTTACATATAAAGTTCTTGACAACGGGACTACCCCTACAAGAAGAGCAACTCCCAACTTTAGTTCATATTCTTATGCAAAAAGTTTAGAATTATTTAATCCTGAAATTGCAAAAACCCTTCTAGCTGAAGCTGGATATCCTAATGGCAATGGATTTCCAATTTTAAAATTAAAATACAATACAAACGAAGCAAATAAAAAAATTTGTGAATTTATTCAAAACCAATGGAAAAAAAATTTAAATATTGATGTGGAACTTGAAAACGAAGAATGGACAACATACTTAAACACTAAGGCAAATGGAAATTATGAAATAGCAAGAGCAGGATGGATAGGCGATTATGCTGATCCTTTGACATTTTTAAGCATATTCACACAAGGATACACACAATTCTCATCTCATAATTACTCAAACCCAGAATACAACGAACTTATAAAGAAATCCGACCTTGAGCTTGATCCAATAAAAAGACAAGACATTTTAAGACAAGCAGAAGAGATAATTATTGAAAAAGATTTTCCAATAGCACCAATATACATATATGGGAACAGTTACCTTTTCAGAAATGACAAATGGACAGGGTGGAACACCAATATTTTAGAAAGATTTGATTTATCTCAGCTAAAATTAAAAAATAAATAATATAATAAACTTTATAATATTAAATTTAATTAAATAAAAATCGTCTATTATTTATTCCTTATGGACGGTTTTTATTGACTTTATTATAAAAAAAAGATAGTTTAAAACTTATAAATAATTTTAATTTGGGGGAAAGGTTAATATGAGCTTTAATAAAACTAAAAAAATCGGTAAAAAAATTAAAATAGTAACACTACTTATGCTTGCTGTGTCTTTAATTGCATGCAATAATAATTCAGAAAAAGAAAAATTAGCATTTAAAGTATACATAGGGGGAGCGCCCTCATCGCTTGACCCTCATTTGGTAGATGAGACAATAGGAGCAAGAATTTTAGAACAAATATTCTCAGGGCTTTTGACATTAAATACCAAAACAGGAAAGCTAAAGCCCGGACTTGCTAAAAATTGGGAAGCCTCAAAAGATAAAAAAACATATCAATTTTATCTAAGGGACAACCTTTTTTGGAGCGATGGAGTTGAAATTACCGCTGAAGGGATAAGAAAATCTTTTTTAAGAATTTTAAATAAAGAAACAGGATCTACAAATGTTGACATGCTCAAATCAATAATAAAAAATGGACAAGAGTATTTTGACGGGAAAGTATCCGATTCTGAACTTGGAATCAAGGCAATTGATAGTAAAACGCTGGAAATAACACTTACGGCCCCAAAGCCATATTTTCTTGAACTGCTTCTACATTACGCATTCATGCCAGTACCTATTCATGTGATTGAAAAATATAAGGGAAATTGGACAAGCCCTGAAAACATGGTTACTAGCGGTCCTTTTAAATTAAAAAAAAGATTACCTAATGAAAAAATTATCTTTGAAAAAAACGAACGTTATTATAATGCAAAAGAAGTAGAACTTGATGAGCTTGTCTACATTACGTCTGACAATGATCTTACTGTGTACAATATGTACAAAAACAACGAAATTGATGCTATTTTTAACAGCATCCCGCCGGACATTGTAAATGAAATAAAACTACAAAAAGACTATTACCAACACAAAAGTAATGCAATTTATTTATATTCATTTAATACAAAAATAAAACCCCTTGATGATGCTAGAGTTAGAGAAGCTTTAACCTTAGCTATTGACAGAGAAACTTTAACTTACAAAGTGCTAAATGATGGCACAGTTCCTACAAGAGAAATAACTCCTGATCTTAAAAATTACAATTACGGTAAAAAATTGGCTTTATTTGATCCTGAAAAATCTAAAAAGCTTTTGGCAGATGCAGGGTATCCTAATGGGAAAGGATTCCCAATGCTAACACTAAAATATAATACAAACGAAACTCATAAAAAAATTGCTGCATTTATTCAAAACCAATGGAAAAAAATTCTAAATATCAATCTTATGCTTACCAACGAAAATTGGCCTGTTCTTACCAACAGCAGAAATACTGGCAATTTTGAAATAATAAGAGTTGGACGCATTGGGGAATATTTAGATCCACACACATACTTTACTATATTCACAAGAGAAAATTCACAACTTGCATCATACGGATATTCAAACCTAGAATTTGACAAACTCATCAGAGAATCAGATCTTGAAAAAGATCCTATAAAAAGAAAACAATTACTCAGAAAAGCAGAATCAATAATAATTGAAAAAGATTTTCCTGCTGCACCAATATACATATATTCTGGGCATTATCTTTTTAGAAACGATAAATGGACTGGATGGAATCCTAATGTATCAGAGGTTTATTATCTTTCTGAATTAAAACCAATTAAAAATGCAAAACATAATTAATTTTAAAAGGATTTTAATATAAATTAAAAACAATATTTAAGTCTAAAAGCAAAGCTGACTAAGCTTAAGACAGTAGCTTTATTTAAAACAAAAATACATAAATAATGTGTAAGATTCTATGATAATTTTACTTAGAATCTTACACAAAAAAATTCTTCTCAAATCAAGAGAATAAAATTTTAAATAAAAAATTAAAAACAAAAAATACATTTTATTGAAAATTAAATTACTCATTATAATACAAAAAACCTCCTATTCTATCAAAAATTATCAACTATAGCTTGAAAAACAATAAAGACTATATGATATAATTGACTAATACGTAAGTTATCAATATCTATTTACAAAGGAGCAAAAATGTTAAAGTTTACTTTAAAGAAAATATTAGGAATAATACCAACTTTACTGGTAATAATTTTTTTATGCTTTTTTGTAATGAGAATGGCTCCTGGAAGTCCATTTGATTCTGAAAAACCTATTGATCCTCAAGTAAAAGCAAGATTGATGGAAAAATATCACCTTGACAAGCCTTTTTATATTCAAGCTTTTTATTACATTACAAACGCTCTCAGGGGAGATCTGGGACCTTCTTTGAAAAAGAAAGACCTTACAGTTAGTCAATACATAAAATTAGGATTTCCAAAATCACTTACACTAGGAGTAATATCCCTTATTATATCACTATCAATAGGAATACCAATAGGTATATTAGCTGCCATTTATAAAAATACTTATGTGGATTATATAATAACATCAATAGCAATATTGGGGATTTCAATACCATTATTCGTAATAGGGCCAATTTTACAATATTTTTTTGCAATTAAATGGGGTTTGCTTTATACCTCTGGATGGATTACAGAAAGAGGAGGATTTTCAAATTTAATTCTACCCATAATAACTCTTAGCATGCCCAACGTAGCTATTTTCGCAAGAATAATCAGAGGATCAATGCTAGAAATAATACAAAGCGACTTTATAAGAACTGCGCGTGCAAAAGGGCTAAGCTTCAAAAAGATAGTTATAAAGCATATGTTAAGAGGAGCAATGTTGCCTGTAGTAAGCTATATAGGTCCAGCATTTGCTGCTATAATATCTGGAAGCGTGGTTATTGAAAAAATATTTAGAATTGCTGGAATGGGAATGTTTATAACAGAATCCGCACTAAACAGAGATTACCCAGTATTAATGGGCGGATTGTTAGTATATTCAATAATACTGCTTATTTCTATATTAATATCAGATATTATATATAAAATATTAGATCCAAGAGTATAAGGGGAAATCAAAATGAATAGCCTTGAAAAACAAAATGAAGAAAACAATTCTAAACTAGAAAGAAGAGCTTGGTCAAGATTTAAAGAAAATAAACTCGCATTTGGCAGTCTTTTTGTAATTGGATTTTATATCTCAATTGCCATTTTGCAACCAATATTGCCAATATATAAATACCATACTCAAATAGTAGAGCATTCTGATTTGCCACCATCTTTCCAGGCTGCTGGAGAACTCTGGTATAATAAAGAAAAAAAATTTATTGAAAAATTAGCAAAAAAAGAAAAAAGAGAAATAAATGAAGAAGAACTAAAAAAACTCGAAGACATAAAAAGAAAAATAGAAAATGAAGTTCAAATAATAGATAAAAAGGAAGTAAAAATACATAAAAGAGTATATTTGCTTGGCACAGACAATCTTGGAAGAGATCTGCTTGCAAGATTAATACAAGGTAGTCAAATTTCTCTTTCTGTAGGATTTATTGGAGCTTTTTTGTCTATGATAATAGGAACTATCCTGGGATCCATAGCAGGATTTTTTGGGGGATTGCCCGACAAAATAATAACTAAAACAATAGAAATTCTTTATGCATTGCCCTATTTACTTATTGTAATAATATTAATGGCAATAATGGAAAGAAGTATAATCGGCTTATTCATAGCACTTGCATTTGTATCATGGTTAACAGTAGCTCGAGTTGTACGAGGCCAAGTACAATCACTATCAAGTTCGGAATTTATACAAGCAGCCAAAACCCTTGGTGCAACAAATCAAAGAATAATCTTAAAACACTTGATCCCTAATAGCATTGGAATGATAGTTATATTCACAACAATAAGGGTTCCAAGCTTTATTATGGCTGAAGCATTTTTATCCTTTTTAGGACTTGGAATTTCAGCTCCAATGACAAGCTGGGGAGAATTAGTGCAAAATGGAATTGCTACATTTGTTGAATATCCATGGAAAGTTTTTATTCCAGCTATAGTTATGACAATATTTCTATTATTTATGAACTTTTTAGGTGATGGGCTAAGGGATGCTTTTGATCCAAAAGATAGCATCTAAGGAGAAATTGAATGGAAAAAGAAAATATATTGGAAATAAAAAATTTAACAATTGAATTTAGATTAAAACATACAACAATTCATCCCGTAAGCAATGTTAACCTATCTGTAAAAAGAGGAGAAATTAGAGCTATTGTTGGAGAATCTGGAAGCGGAAAATCCGTAACAAGTATGGCTATTTTAAAATTATTACCAGAACTTACAACAGTATATAAAAGTGGAGAAATACTATTTGAAAATCAAGATCTGCTAAAACTTAGCGAAAAAGAACTTTTAAAAATCAGAGGGAATAAAATATCAATGATATTTCAAGACCCAATGACTTCATTAAACCCATTTTTAAGAATATCAACTCAACTTGAAGAAACAATAATCTTACACCAAGGATTAGGGAAAAAAGAAGCCAAAGAAAAAGCAATAGAAATGTTAAAAACTGTTGGTGTTGTAAACGCAGAAGAAAGAATAAAACATTTCCCACATCAATTTTCAGGAGGAATGAGACAAAGAGTTATGATTGCCATGGCTCTTAGCTGTCATCCATCCTTATTAATAGCAGATGAACCAACAACAGCCCTTGATGTTACAATCCAAGAGCAAATATTATTATTAATCAAAAACCTATCTAAAAAATTCAATACTTCTACCATATTTATAACTCATGATCTTGCGGTTGTTGCTGAAATTTGTGATACAGTATCTGTAATGTATCAAGGAAAAATTGTAGAAGAAGGAACAGTAGAGGAAATATTTAACAATCCTAAGCATCCTTACACCATTGGGCTTTTAAAATCAATTCTTACGCTAGAACACGATCCAAATAAAAAGCTTTATTCAACAAAAGAAAACCCTATGAAGATCACAAAAACCAGCACCGAGGAGTTTTAAATGAGTAGTAAAAAAGAAATAATTCTTAAAGTAGAAAACTTAATGCAAACATTCACAACAGGAGAAGATTTTTTATTTTGGAAAAACAAACAAAAAGTAAATGCGGTAAACAATGTTAGCTTTGAAGTTGAAAAAAATAAAACTTTAGGACTCGTAGGAGAATCTGGTTGCGGCAAATCTACTACTCTTCGCTCAATAATGCAACTTTACACGCCAACTTCTGGAAATATTTACTTTAACGGAAAAAACATAACTAAACTTTCAAAAAAAGAGCTCTTAAAAACAAAAAAAGATATGCAAATGGTATTCCAAGATCCCCATACTTCGCTTGACCCAAGAATGACAATAAAAGAAATAATAGCAGAACCACTAGAAATATACAATGAAAACAAAATTCTTCCAAAAACAAAACAAGAAATAGAACAAAGGGTAAACGAACTAACAGATATTGTCGGACTACATAAAAGTATGTTAACCAGATATCCTCATGAATTTTCAGGAGGACAAAGACAAAGAATAGGAATTGCTAGAGCACTAGCTTTAAATCCTAAGCTTTTGCTTTTAGACGAAGCCGTTTCTGCACTTGATGTATCAATCAGAGCTCAAATTTTAAATCTTCTAAAAGCTCTGCAAAAAGAATTCAATTTGTCTTATTTATTTATTTCTCACGATCTTGCCGTAGTAAAATATATGAGTGATAAAATTGCTGTAATGTACCTTGGAGTTATCCTGGAACTTGCACCTAGAGAAACGCTATTTTCAAATCCAATTCATCCATATACTAAAATGCTAATAGCATCAATTCCTGAAATCAACCCTGAAAAAAGAAAAAATAAAAATATAAAACTAGACGAGCAAACTCTAGCAAACATTAGAAAAATTCATTTATCAACCCAAGTACATCCAAAGCTCGAAGAAGTAGAAAAAGATCACTTTGTATCTAAATACCTTTTTGATGAGATGAACAGATAAATAATTAAAAGCTTACTTATGATCAAAATAGGAAACTTCGAAATCTATTTTATTATCAATTCCCTCAACAAAATATAAATTAATTCTATTAACATTATTTTTATCTATTACTTTGTTACCAGAATCAATAAAATAATAATAAATTCTATCCTTGGGTAAATTTTTAAGCTTAATAGTATAAATTCCCTTATTGTCCTCTTTCTCAATAAGCCTATTTAAAAAAGGATTAAAATTGTTAAAACTACCAGCTATTGTAACTATTTGTCCAGGACGACCTATGTAAAAAATTTCAATTTCATTGTTATCATATGATTGTATTGGATTTCTCAAAGAAATATAGCTGGACTTCTCTTTAGCGATCTCAATTTTAGAAAATGGGATTAAATCCTCATTATAAACTACATTTTTATTATACTCGTCATTAGTCCAAACACCGTCTACAATAAGCCTATATTTTATACTGCTTGTGCCATGAGGAATATTAACTTTAACAAAAAAAACTCCATGCTCATTTTTTTTGAATAAATATTTCTTAGAATACTGATCAAAGTCAAAGGCAGCAAAAATTTTTCTAATTTCTTTTTTAGGAGGATAAAACAATAATATACGATTGGAATCAACCATAGGCTCAAGATTGTCTTTTCTTGTTGAAACTTCTAGAAATTCATTTAAACTTAAATCAAAGTCATAAATTAAATAATCATCTGAAAAAAGATTGTTAACACATAAAGCTACAAAAACCAATAAATACAAACACCTTTCTTTCATAGATTATACACAAAGCTCACAATAATAATTCTTTTGGAAAAATACTACACATTTAAACTTTTTAACATTATACTAAAAATATACATTAAAGTAAATAATACGAGGAGTACAAAAAATGGGTTTTCACATTTATGAAATCAAAGCCAGACAAATCATTGATTCTAGAGGGAATCCAACAGTTGAAGCTGATGTCATTTTAGAAGATGGAACTTACGGAAGAGCTGCCGTACCATCAGGTGCATCAACAGGAATTAACGAGGCTGTTGAGCTTAGAGATGGTGATAAGTCTGTATATATGGGAAAAGGGGTTTTAAAGGCAATTGAAAATATAAAAAACATAATTGCCCCAGAACTTGAAGGTATGAGTGCCTTAAATCAGGTTGCAATCGACAGAAAAATGCTTGAACTTGATGGCACCCCTACAAAAGAAAAGCTTGGTGCTAATGCAATTTTAGCAGTTTCAATGGCTACAGCTAAAGCTGCTGCAAAGTACCTTGGACTTAGGCCTTATCAATATCTTGGAGCGTACAAAGCCAACATTTTGCCTACACCTATGTGTAATATTATTAATGGCGGTGCACACTCTGACAACTCTGTTGACTTTCAGGAGTTCATGATAATGCCAATAGGAGCAAAAACATTCAGTGAAGCAATAAGAATGGCAGCAGAGGTTTTTCATACGCTAAAGGGCATTCTAAGTGGCAAAGGGTATGCAACTTCTGTTGGAGATGAAGGGGGATTTGCTCCAAATTTGAAATCAAATGAAGAAGCTTGTGAAGTGATTATAGAGGCAATAAAGAAGGCAGGATATGAACCTGGAAAAGACATTGCAATAGCTCTTGATCCCGCAACATCTGAGCTTTATGATCCAAAAACAAAAAAATACGTACTTAAATGGTCAACAAAAGAAAAACTTACTTCCGAACAAATGGTTGAATATTGGGCAAAGTGGGTAGAAAAATATCCAATCATTTCAATTGAAGATGGAATGGCTGAAGAAGATTGGGATGGATGGAAAAAACTTACAGACAAAATTGGAAACAAAATACAACTTGTTGGAGATGATTTATTTGTAACAAATACCTCGTTTCTTAAAAAAGGAATTGAAATGGGAGTTGCCAATTCAATCCTTATTAAGGTCAATCAAATTGGAACACTAACAGAAACATTTGAGGCTGTAGAAATGGCTAAAAAAGCGGGTTACACAGCAATAGTCTCTCACAGATCGGGAGAAACAGAAGATACAACAATAGCTGATCTTGTAGTAGCTCTTGGAACAGGACAAATCAAAACTGGTTCACTCTCAAGAACAGATAGAATAGCAAAATACAATCAACTCATAAGAATAGAGGAAGAATTGGAAACAACTGCTGAATACCACGGTAAGAGCGTCTTTTATTCTATTAAACAAAAATAAATCAAATCCCTGTAAAAGGGATTTTTTTTAATTAAATAAAAATGTAAAATGTATAAAAAAATAAAATTATCTTTTGGAAAATTGAAAACTTTTTCGTGCTTTTTTCTGCCCAAATTTTTTACGTTCAACCTTCCTTGAATCTCTTGTTAAAAACCCATTAGATCTCAAAATCATCTTATTAGATTCATCAAGTTTAAAAAGAGCTCTTGAAATGCCGTGCCTTATTGCCCCTGATTGACCTGAAATCCCTCCCCCATAAACATTAATATAAAGATCATATTTCCCAAGTGTATTTGTCAAAACCAAAGGCGATAAAGCCATTGTTCTTAAATTTTCAAGTTGTATGTAAGAGTCAAAGTCTCTATTATTTACTTTGATATTGCCACTACCCTCTCTAATGTAAACTCTAGCAACAGAAGATTTCCTCCTACCAGTTCCCATTGATAAATTAACATTGCTAAAATTTGATTTTTTCATTTTACCTCTCTAAATTAGCTTACAGCTTTATAGGATTTTGAGCTTTAAGAGTATGCTCTGAACCAGAAAAGACTTTTAAATTTCTAAAAAGATTACGCCCCAAAGGGCCTTTTGGCAACATACCCTTAATAGCAATTTCAAGAGGAGCACAAGGCTTTCTCTCTGACAATGTTCTAAAAGTGTCAGAATAAAGACCTCCAGGATATCTTGAATGCCTATAATAAAGTTTTTGTTGATATTTTTTCCCCGTCAGCTTAACTTTAGAAGCATTAATAATGATAACATTGTCACCTAAATCTTGATGGGGAGTATAATAAGCTTTATGTTTGCCTCTTAAAATTTTAACAACATCCACAGCAACTTTACCTAAAATTCTATCTGCTGCATCAATTACATACCATTTTTTCTCAACAGTCTTTGGCTTGATCCAAATCGTATCATTATTGGTTATTTTATTCATAATAGCGCTATACCCTTTATAATTTTATGCATAAATCTCATTCATTGTATTATTTGTAAGGATCACTGTCAAGCCCATCAATAAACTTATTTTTAAGAGCAAAACAAAGTTTTTTAAAATTATCTAGATCTCCTTTAGAGAACTTCAGGGGAACAATAGATGGAATACTAAAATTTGGACTAATTAAATACCCAAATTTGAGAAATTCATTAAAAATTTCAGCATGATAACAAGCATCATAAAGAGGAAGCATATACCTATCAGCTATTCTAAATAAAGGTGTGGCAAAAGAATTAAAATCAATATCGATATTTTTCTTATAAAATAAAAGCTTGCTTAATGTATGTCTAGCTAAAGATAAAGTTACAGCATCAAAATTATCTTTAAATTCTATTTTTCTAGAAAGATTATCCATAACAACAATGCTAACAGACATAAAATCAGGCAAAGGAATATTAAAAATCATAGGATATTTAATATTACTAAATCCTACTCTAAACTCATATATTCCTTCTTCTTTTTCCCAGGGCATAAAAAATTTATTTTTACCAGTTAAAGATAATAAAAATTCTTTTGCATCTTTTTCTAGCTTAAAAATATAAACAGACCCAGCCTCTTTAAAAAAAGTAAATACCAAATTGATAAACTGATTTTTAAAAACAGAAGGATAAGGGGATATCAAACCCCTTGACATAGTTTGTTTAAAAAGGCGATTTAAACCTTGAACCCTATAACCTAAAAAATTTCTTCCACCATTTAAATATAAATCCAAATACCTCTTACCATGAATATCGTAAAGATAAAAAAATCTTGCCCTTTTAATCACTGGTAAATTATCTATTAAAGGCAAATCATACATTTGATAAACTTTCTAAAAGAATTTCATTTGCAAGTATAGGATTAATCTTTCCTGAAGATTTTTTCATTATTTGCCCCATCATAAATTTGATAGCATGGTCTTTGCCCTTTTTGTAAAGTTCAATTGATTTAGGATTTTCATCTAAAACTTCAAGCACAATCTGCTTAATAACAAACTTATCACTTACTTGCTCTAATTGATTTTCACTTATAACAACAGAGGCAGAAACTCCTCTAGTCATCATCTCTGAAAATACCCTTTTTGCCATTTTGCCACTTATTTTGCCAGCAACAATAAATTCAACAAGCTCTGTAATATAGCTTGGAAGCAAATTAAATTCAAGAACACTAATTCCTTTATCATTAAGAACGCTTAAAACTTCAGACAATATCCAATTGGCTACTTTTTTGGGATCGCTTGAATTAATAACAGCCTCTTCAAAATATTTAAGCAGATGCTTATCTGCTGTTAAAGTAATAACATCAAAATCACTTAGCCCATATTGGCCCTTAAGCCTAATTCTTGCATGAAATGGAAGTTCAATCAACTTTAAATTTTTAATATTATCAATATAAGAATCATCAATCTCTATTAAAGGCAGGTCGGGTTCTTGAAAATAGCGATAATCAGATACTGTCTCTTTATTTCTTTGAATAACCGTTACTCCGCTCCTATCATCAAATCCTCTAGTGTGCTTACCACAACTATTAAGAGTTTTCTTAAATTGAATCCACTCCTGTTGCTGCCTTAATTCTTCATATTCAATGGCCGCTTTAATAGATTTAAAAGAATTTAAATTCTTTATTTCAGCTATAGGAGTTTTATGTTCAACACCATTCTCTTTAACAATTAAATTAACATTTACATCGCATCTAAAAGAACCATTCTCCATATTACATTCGGACAAATCAAGATACCTAAAAATTTCTCTTAAAGAGCTTAGGAAAGCAACTGCTTCATCTCCACTGTTAATATCTGGAGCAGAAACAATCTCAAGCAAAGGAGCACCCGAGCGATTAAAATCAACATAACTTTGATTTTCACTGTCCAGTAAATGTAGACTCTTGCCAGAATCTTCTTCCATATGAATTCTAATAATGTTAATCTTTTTGGGTCCAGAAGGGGTTTCAATCAATAAGCTTCCCCCCTCACAAATTGGCTTATCATTTTGCGAGATTTGATATCCTTTTGGCAAATCTGGATAATAATAATGCTTTCTATCAAATTTAACAACATTTCTAATCTTTGAATTTGTGGCATGCCCCGCTAAAATTGCACTATTAATAAGCTCTACATTCACACTTGGTAATGAACCTGGCAATCCAAGACAAATTGGACAAACACGAGAGTTGGGAACTCCTCCAAACTCATTTTTACATCCACAAAAAGCCTTTGTTTTTAAACCCAGTTGAACATGAATTTCTAATCCAATAACTAATTTATATTCCATTCAATCCTAATTCCCTAATCACATTTTTTGAAAAACTTAAAAGTTCAAAATCCTTTTTGCTACGCCCAATAATTTGCATCCCAATTGACAATCCTTCCTCATCCTTAGAATATGGAAGCGAAATAGCAGGGGCTCCAATAAGATTTGCAATAACAGTACAAATATCTGAATAATACATTTTAACAGGATCATCAAAATCCAAACCAAGTCTAAAAGGTTTAACAAAGCTTGTTGGGGTAATAATAAAATCACAGCTTTCAAAAAGCTTGTTAAATTTAGGAATAATCAAATTTTGAAGAATTTCACAAGCTTTTGCATAATATTTAGAATCATACCTTTCTGATAACAAATAATTTCCAAGAACAATACGCCTTTTAACTTCTTCTGACAAGAAATTGCTCCTATGTTTAAAATAAAAATCATTAAGACTCAAACCTTCAGAGATTCTCTTGCCGTAACAAAGTCCAGTATAACGAGCAAGATTGGAGGATGCTTCAACAGGAGAAATTATATAATAAATTGATAAAATAAAATTAATCTCTTCTATTGAAACTTCTTTTATATTAATACCCTTTGACAAAAGGTCTAATTTAAACTTTGCAAAACTATTTGCAACATTTTTGTCCATTAGATCTTCGCTAAGCTCTTTGATTACAGCTAAATTTTTACCTTGCAACGACTCAATTTTTAAAGGATAAAAATCATCAAAAATGTCTACACTAGTAGAATCCATTTTATCAGATCCACAAGTATGCTTTAAAATTAAAGCAATATCTTCAATAGAATGAGAAAAAAATCCTATTTGATCAAAAGACGAAGCATAAGATGCAAGCCCATAGCGAGAAAGACCTCCATAAGAAGGTTTAAAACCCAAAATTCCTGAAAAAGATGCGGGCAGCCTAACAGAACCTCCAGTATCACTACCAAGCGAAAAAGGTGCTTGAAAAGCTGCAACTACAGCTGCAGAGCCTCCAGAACTACCACCTATAACATATTCTCTATTTAAAGGATTTAAAGTTGCACCGTAATAAGAAAATTCACAAGTAGAACCCATGGCAAATTCATCCATATTGGTTCTACCAATTAAAATTGCTCCTTTATTCTTAAGCCTTTTAATAACAGTCGCATCATAAGGAGAAATATAACCTTTTAAAATCTCAGAAGCACAAGTTAAAGATTTATCTTGAATTGAAATATTATCTTTGACTGCAATAAGCATACCAATTAAAGGCAAATCTTCTAATTCACAATTTTTTAAACAATCGTCATACCTTTTTGCAATCTCTAAAGAATCATCAAAAAATTCAATATATCCATTGATATCTTTATTTAGCTCATAATTATTTTTATAAGCAAGCAAAATATCATAAATTTTACATTTTCTAGTTAAAACTAATTCTTGAATTTTGGTTAAAGTTAAATTACTTAAGTCCAACACCTTATCCTTACTCCAATATTTTAGGAGATGAAAAATATCCATCTAAAAACGAATTACTAAGTTTTTTAATTGCTTCAATAGAAAGAGAAAATTCTACTTTATCCTCGCGCAACGTAGAAATCTTTTTCTTATTAGCATTAAAATTAATTTGAACCTCAAAATTTGAAATTTTATTAACCAATTTAATAACTTTCTCAAATTTTGAAATAAATTTATCTTCACTCTCTCTACTAAGTGTCACTAAGCTTAATTTTAAGCTATTTTTTAAATGTATATCTTTCAAAATAAACCTCTAAACTTTGACAATTTTTTTAATATACTCAGGACTCAAAATAGCTTTCTTACCATTTCTCAAACTAATTTTAACAAACTGCAAGTTGCTTTGGTACCAGCTATCAACAACTATTCCCTTTTCTCCATTATAAATTATATAATCTCCAATATTAAATCCAATATCCCTTTTGTTATTAATAAAAAAATTATTAAAATTCTCTTTTAAATACTCAGGGATAAAGATAATGTCATAAGAGTTTTTGTCAATATCTTGGAAAAAAACAGAAGGCAAAGTGCCCTTATAAGAACCTCTAAAAGCTCGCCTTAAGTTTAAGGTAACAATAAGCTCTGATTTAGCTCTTGTGATCGCMACATAAAAAAGCCTTCTCTCCTCTTCAAGTCTATCTTCTGTTAATTCTTCAATTTCAGCAGGTAAAAGACCTTTCTCAAGCCCAGAAATCACAACTCTATCAAATTCAAGCCCCTTAACACCGTGAATTGAAGACAAAAGTATATTGGACTTAAAATCTCCAGAAATTAAAGGAGAAAGTGAAGAATTTTCTAAAAATATAGCAAGACCTTCAAACGTGCCTGAATATTCAATTCCACTATTAATAAGTTCATCAATATTTCTTAATTTTTCGTCCTTATCAAATTTTCTATAATAATCTAAAAGACCAAACCTAATTACTACATCCTCAATAAAAGCAGATAAATTAATATAATTATCTTCAAAAAGTTTTTTACCCAGCTCCTCATAAACATTTAAAAATAATAAAAGAGACTCTTTGGCTCTATTTTTAAGCAAACCTAAAGTCTTTTTACTTGCACAAAACAAATTGAAATTAACATCTTTATCGTTTAAAGAACTAATTATTTTGTCTAGAGTAGTTTTTCCAATTCCTCTAGAAGGCTTGTTTATCATTCTCAAGAAAGATATTTTATCTTTCTTGTTTATAAAAAGCCTAAGCAAACAAATAATATCTTTTATTTCCTCTCTATCATAAAATTTAATTGATCCTAAAACCTTGTATGGGATATTCTTCTTTAAAAAAGATGTTTCAAAATGAAAAGATTGAGAATTAAATCTATAAAGTATTGCTGTCTTAATATCATTGGAAATAAGCAAATTAGAAAAATATTCAGCTTCATCTGAAGTGCTTTGAAAAACTAAAAATTTCATCCTTTTATTAGAACTATTTTGAGTTGTTATTTGCTTTTCATATCTATTTTTATTTTTTGAAATAACCTCATTTGCAATGCCCACTATATTTGAATTTGAACGATAATTTTGCACTAAATAAAATTTAATAACATTGTCAAAAGTTTTTTCAAATTCAAGAATATTTTCAATTCTAGCTCCCCTAAAAGAATATATTGACTGATCTTCATCTCCTACGACCATAAAATACATACCATCTAAATAAAGTTCTTTTAAAAATAAAAATTGTGAATAATTTGTATCTTGATATTCATCTACAAAAATAACTTTAAATCTAGATTGAATAGACTCTTTTAAAGATTTAGATTGCCTCAGCATTAAAATAGGCTTAATAATAAGATCTGAGAAATCAAAAGCATTATTTTTAGCTTTCTCTTCCTCATAAATTTTAATATACTCATATTCCTTTTCTGTAAATTGAATAAATTTTTCTAAGAAAAAATTTTCTTTGTCTTTTAAAATCAAAGCTGCAATATGTTTTGCCATTTCAAGATTTGGAGCAAGATCAATTTGTTTAACAAATTTAACAACATCATTAGTATCCCAAATTGTAAAATTTGAATCGTAATTTTCGTTAAAATCCTTATAGTAAACTCTCAAAAGCCAAGACCCAAAAGAATGAAAAGTTTGAATATGAAGTTTTTTGTCAAATTTTAAAAGATCATTTATCCTATCATTCATTTCATTTGCAGCTTTATTGGTAAAAGTTAAAGCTAAAATTTCATTGGGATCTATATTCATATATTTGATTAAATAAACAATTTTTGCAATTATAACTCTTGTTTTACCACTTCCAGGCCCTGCTAAAACAAGCATTGGATTTTTACTTTTACTAAAAACAATTTTTTCTTGAGAAGTATTTAAGCTAGAAAAAAATTTTTTTATTTTATCCATCACTAATAAACTTCAGAAACCTTAAGATCAAACCCTGAGGGGGTCTTTACCCAAAAAAATTGAACAGCAAAAATTTCTTTTCCCTGCTCTTTTAAAAAAGGAGTAATGTCTCTGTCATTAAGAATGATATTAACATCAGAAAGTCTTGAAAAAAATAGTATCAAAGATTTTTCAAAAGCTAAATTAATAGGAATACCTTTGGATGCAAAAAGAGACTTCCCATAAAGATTGTTTTCATCGGCATATCTAAAAAATGTATCATTTAAAAAATCGATTTTCAAATCAACATTTGAAAGTTTTTGAGAAGAATATAGGGTAAGATAATTGCTGCTCGGCAATTTTTCAGTTCCCTTAACATCAAACTGCCAATTTAAAATATTAAATCTATTGTCAATATTAGTTTCAGATACATATTTAACATTTAAAGCAAAAGACTCTAAACTTACATGAGCTATTTTCAACTTATCATAATAATAATTCTCATAAATAATTTTGACTCTAATATTATCATCAAGATTTATCTCTTTAAACTCTCCTAAATTTAAAATATTCTTACTTTTTTTAGACTCATCAACAATAACTAAATCATCGCCAATAAACGATGCTCTATATTTTGCAATATCATCACTATACGTTAAAGATAAAAAATCTCCCTCTTTAAGAGAAACGTTCCAAAAATTCTTTTTATCAAAAGACACTTCATGAATATTTGAAATTATCTTTTCATCCTGACTAAGATTGAAAAATTTTTTAAAATAGCCTTCCACTTCTCTAAAATAGAGAAACACAAATAATAAAAGAACACCAACAATGCCTAAAAAGACTTTAAAAATACTTAAAGATTCTAAACTAAAAAAAAATATTTTTTTTTCTGAAACTTTATTGTCGCTTAAAAATCCTAAATTTGAAATTTTATCTTCAGATTTAATCCCAATATAACTATTATTAAGTCTACTTTTATAATCCTTAAAAAGTGTTGATATCAATCTAGAATCAATGTCTAAATATTCGCTATAAGTTCTTAAAAATCCAACAGCCAAAACTTCGTTTGGGAAAATTTCAATATTAGATTCTTCAAGAGCCTTAAGATACTTAATAGAAATTTTAATATCCTCAGCTACCATTTCAAGAGTCAAATTTTTACTATCTCTAACTTTTCTCAAATAACTCCCAAATTTAATAAAATCATTTTCTTTCATAGATTTAAACCTTAATTTTTTTTAATATCATATAAAAAATTATCTACCTTATTTGAAGATTTTGGAGGATCATATTTAAATTTGCTATCAAGAATTCCAACATTAAACTTCACAGCAGTCAAATCAATAACTATTTCGCGCCCACCACTAGTAGGAAAAGCAGTAATTCTTCTAATTATTCCATCCGGAGCAAAAGCAATAATAAAAGAATTAATAGTAGCAGCCCCCTTGTAAAGCTTTCTAGAAAAGGTTAATTTAATATATTTTCCAGGCTCAGATGAATCGAGATCTTCTAAATTTGGAGAATTGGTATAAGATACGCTATACTCACTATTTAAAACTTTCATAAGACCTCCCCCACTACTACCCTTTAATAATTGCTGATTAAAAGAAGTCCCAAGAGATGGAACATAAACTGTCAAAAATTCACCATCACTTACAAAAACTTGATTATTTGAATCTAAATTGATAATAAACTTGTCTGGAAACTTATAAAGCAAAACACCTGTTTGCTTTAACCCCTTTAAAGTAAAATTAATTGTTGCTTGCATGTCCTCTATATTTTGATATTTAGCATAAATTCCTTCAAAATATTGATTTGCAGATATTTGAGAAAACACAACAACAGGATACAAAACTAATAAAAGTATTGTTTTTATCATTCTATGAACTCTTATTATTAAGCTTAAGCTATTAACAAAACTACATTTAAACTATTTATTGTCAATAAACTTTATTTCCATAATACTACATATCATGGAAATAAACTATTATTAATAGTACTAGTTTAATACATAAAATAAAAATTTAAAGCTTAGATATAAACACCTTGAAAGAATTAGGATTTGATAAAAATGTCTTTGAATTACACTGAAATAAATACTTTGATTAAAGAAATTCCTTTCACAAACTCTTTAATAACAAAAATAATACAACCGGATTACAAAAGTTTGGTTTTAGAGATTTACAATAAAATTGACAATAAAAAATTTAAAATACTAATCTGCTTAAATCCAAACACTACAAGATTCCATATAACAAAAAAAAATTTCAAAAAGAATGCTTTAAAATTAAGATTTTCTGACTTCTTAAAATCAAAAATTCAAAATGGAAAAATTATAAAAGCTTTCCAAATGAAAAATGAAAGAATCATTTCTCTTGAGATTTTGCAAAAAGATATGATTATCTTATTTATTAAATTGTGGCCATCCTCGCCCAATATAATAGCTACAAATTCAAACTTTAAAATACTAGATGCATATTACAGAAGGCCAAAAATAAAAGAAACAACAGGTGAAATCTTTTTAAAAGCTAAAGAAATACATGAAAGCAATAAAATGTCTGATAAAAAAATTATGGAACTAAAGGAAGAATATAATAATACCAGCTATACATCTTATTCTGAATTTCTTGAAAATTACTACGAATCGCTTAATGATCAAATTAAAAAAACCAATATAAAAGAATTGCTTATTGAAAAATATAAAAAAGAGTTAATTGTTTTAGAAAAAAGAATAGACTCTTTAAAACAACAAATTAAACTGCTTGAAAACATTGAAAACGAAAAGGAAAAAGGCGAATTGATTTTATTAAATATTAACAAAATACAAAAAGGGATTAAAGAAATAAACCTCTTAAATTATAAAGAAGAAAAAATTAAAATATCCTTAAACCAATCATTATCACCAAAAGAAAATGCCTTGCAATATTTTAAAGCATATAAAAAGGGCAAAAATTCTTTCAAAACCATACAAAATCAATTAAAAGATAATCTAGATAAATTTAATTTAATTCAATCAAAAATAACAATGTTAAAAGTCGAAAATTTAATTCCGGAAGAAGAATATAATCAAGAAAAAACTGCTATTAAAGAAAAAGAAAAAACGCCAAAAATAGGCTTGCATTTTACCTATTGTGGATTTGAAATTCTTATTGGAAGAAACGCAAAAGAAAACGATAAACTTTTAAGACATTGCGTTAAAGGAAATGACTATTGGCTTCATACAAGAGATTATCCTGGAGCTTATGTTTTTATTAAAAATCAAAAAAATAAAACTCCTAGCCTTGATGTCCTTTTAGGTGCTGGTAATTTATGCGTATTTTACACAAAATTAGCAAAAAAATCGGGAAAAGCCGATCTTTACTACACTCAAGTTAAAAATTTAAGAAGAGTTAAAAATAAAAAGCTGGGCCTTGTAATTCCAAAAGCAGAAAAAAATTTACATATTAAGCTAGATGAAAATCTAATAAAAAAAATAAAAAATCAAACCTAAACACTGCTTATAGCAAAGTAAAGTTTTGAATTTTTTACAAAATATTGTTATTCAATGACAAAAAGCATAAAATTTATAAAAGTGGAGGAAGAACTTTATGATTTCAAAGTTAACAAAAATTGTAGCAACAATATCTGATCTTAGATGCGAACCAGAACATATAAAAGATTTACACGATGCAGGGGTAAATGTTATAAGACTAAATACTGCTCATCAATCACACGAAGATACAATAAAAGTAATAGACAATGTTAGAAAAATTTCAAATAAAATAGCTTTAATGATTGATACAAAAGGACCAGAAGTTAGAACAGCAAATATTGAAAATCCTATTATTGTAAAAACTGGAGACAAGGTAATCATTTCAACCTCGCCTATTAATGAGCCTAATAACTTTCAAACCAATTATGATGGATTTGTTAAAGAAGTACCCCAAGGATCTAAAGTGCTAATTGATGACGGTGAACTTGAAATGACTGTTGTTGCCAAATTGCCTGACAGATTAATTTGTGAAATTAAAAATGACGGCCAAATTAAAAATAAAAAATCAATCAATACCCCCGGAATTTCTCTTAAGCTACAATCAGTAACCGAAAAAGACAAAGGATTTATTGAGCTTGCAGCAAAATATAATGTTGATTTTATTGCCCATTCGTTTGTAAGACATTCCAAAGACGTTCAAGATGTTCAAGAAATTTTAACTGCCTCTGGAAATCCTGATGTAAAAATTATATCCAAAATCGAAAATCAAGAGGGAATTGACAACATTGAAGAAATTGCAAAAGCTTCTTACGGAATAATGGTTGCAAGGGGAGACATGGGAGTTGAAATTCCTGCAGAAGATGTACCCATTGCTCAACTTAAAATAACACAAACCTGTATAAAGTATGGAATACCCGTGATTACAGCAACTCAAATGCTTCATACAATGATTGAAAATCCAAGACCTACTAGAGCAGAAGTGTCTGACATCGCTAACGCTATTTTAAACGGCACAGACGCAATTATGTTATCCGGAGAAACCGCCTACGGGAAATATCCAATTGAAGCTGTAAAAATGATGACAAGCATTGCTAAAAAAGTTGAAAAACACAGAAAAATGACCTTATATAAGGATGAACTTTTTTACGATAAAAGTATCACAAGAAACTATATTATCAAATGTGCAATTGATGCCACAAAACTTATGGACATAAAAGCAATTATTGTAGATTCTCTAAAAGGCAAAACCGCAAGAATAATGGCAACCTACAGAGCAAGTGTTCCATTATTCATTACAACAAATAGCGAAAGACTAGCAAGAGAATTAGCATTATCTTACGGGGTTTATTCTAATCTTGTAGACAATAATTTCAAAAGAACTACCGAATTTGTAGTAACTTCTCTTAAAATGTTAAAAGAACAAGGTGTTGTTAATGACAAAGATACTGTAATAATTATTTCTGGAAATCCAAATAGAAATATTGAAAAAGGAACAGAATTTATGGAAATAAACACAGTAGAAGATGCAATCAAAGGACGAAATATATAAAGCAAGCTAGAAACTCCTTGGTTGAAAACATATTTTATTCAGATAATACAAACGACTTGTCATTTAAGTTGGAAGAAAAAAAAACTCACAAAGCCCTCCTAACAAGTTATGGGAGCTATGAGTTTTTTTTAAAAAATGAATGCTTGTTTAAAAAAATAATATCAAATCAAACTAATAATGTATTTATAATCTCTGAGGCCAAAAGCAATTTTTTAATTAATATATCCAATCACAATGTGTGGAAAATTTTTAATAAAAATATTAAAGTAAACCTAAAGATATTAAAATTATTAAAAACCTTAAATTTTATTAATATAGACGATAAATTAATCGAAAATGATCATAAAATTGAAATTACATTGAATTTTATTAGCAACATAAAGGAAAACATAAAAATAATTCCAATAATTTTTGGAAAAACTTGCAATAAACATTTACTAAAATTTTGCGAGTTTTTAAAACCTTTTATAAACAGAGAAGAAAATTCATTTATTTTTCTATCTTGCTTTATTTCAAAATCTACAAATATAAAAAAAGCCTTAAAGTTTGAAGAAAATTTAAAGCATATCCTTCTTGAAAAAAAATTGCCTAATCTTAACCTAATACTAGAAAACTATAAATCAAAAAAAATATTTCCGGAAAATATAAATGCAATCATGACCATTTCAAGCCTTTTTAAACATTTCGAATTTACAGACTCAAAAATAACATTTAACTCCCCAGAATACTTGATATCAAACAGTATTCTAATAAGATAAAATTATCAAAACTAAAATTTATAAAAAGTTTTCTATTTTTTTGCAGTTTTTCTTTAAAAAAGCATCAAGCCCTATCTTTGAAATACTTCTTAGCGCATTAGCAGAAACCTTAATACTAACACTTCTTCCAAGATTTGGAATAAAAAATTTTTTATTTATTAAATTAACCTTAAAGGTTCTTTTGGTTTTTACTCCAATATGTTGTCCAGCTCCACCTTTTTTCTTGGCAAGCCCTTTCCTTGGAACATTGTTTCCAAACATAGTTTTTTTTCCTGTTATCTCACACTTCCTAGCCATTTTAACACTCCTTCAAATTAAGATTTTTTCTCCAAATATAAATCCATTAACTTTAAAAATAAAGCTAAACTACCCAAAATATTTTTCATCATACCTCCAAAGTTTAAATTGTTTCCATAGCTTTTAGCAAGATCCATATCAAGCTCTTTCCAATTATAAATCAGCTCTCTTTCCAAAGAGACTTTTGAATAGTCTGAAAGACAATCTTGCAAACGCTGCTCAATAGAATATATTTTGGAATAATATTCGCTTGATATAGCAAACGCCTTTTTATTAACATCTGCTATTATATTTAACAACAATTTCTCCGAAGATTTATCCCCCAAAGAAGCTCTGTGCAATAATGCATTTATTCTATTGCCATAACCGCCTTGTTCCCCCAAATTAGAATCAAAATCAATAAGACTTGCATAAATATTAATCAAAGCATGCATGTCGTTAGACATTTCTCTTGAAAGCTCTATAAGCTTCCATTGTCCTTTAATAATAAGTAAATTAATAATATCATTAAGATCTTTTTTAACAAAATAAATAGTATATGTTCTCAAATAAACTAAAAGTTCGCAATAAATATACCCCGTAGTGCTCATAATTTTAGATACAATCTTTTCATTCATTTTTTCATTATAATTATCCAAATTTAAAAAAGATATTCCTGGGAAAAGCTGCTCGGCTAATATTTTAGATTTATTATTTTTTTGCAAAACTTTAATCTTTTCAATTTCAGTGGCAACATGCTTAGTAAGATCATTAAAAAACATTCTTGCTATTGGATTGGGTTTTTGCCCAACAGAAATAGGGAAATAATCTGGATCCCCACTAACATATCTTATTAGATATAAAATTTCTTTACTCTTATTTATATCCAAAATAGAAGAAATAACCTTAATCCATACATTAGACTTAATAGGAAAATCTTCTTTATTCCCATAAATTTCTAAAATAATGTCATAAAGGTTTTTCCAAATAGAAATATTCTTAATGCAAGAAATACATTCTAACAAATCTTTAAGATCATCTATAATAACTCCACAACCTATAGAGCTGAATCTAGGCCTATACACAAAATCATCTTCTGGAAGCAAGTTGTCAAAATTTTTAAGAACCAAATGATATTGATATAAGACTAAATCAAAAAAATTATGCAAAGCTTCATAAGTTTCATCTATCAATTTAATTTGTTCTTGAGTTATGTTTTTAAACAAATAAGATAAATTATTATGTAAGTTTTTAGGAAGATCTGAGGCAAAATTTATGTTATCGCTTGCAGAAAAAGAATAAATATAATCTAAAGACTTCTTTTGGTTTTCATTTAAGTATTTTTCAACAACAAAATGAACAATTTTATTAGAATTTTTATATCTTTGTGCAAATGGCCTTAAGGGAGAAAAAATTTTATAAAAATTATAAAGAAATCTAGAAAATTGAGGTAAAGCCTGAATTTTTGAAGCATTAAAAAAATTACTTACTCTGCCTAAACTAACTTTAACTTCTTTTAACCTTTTTTGCTTTATTTGCTCAGAAGTAAGTTCTTTATTAATACTAAACATAGAAAGTATAAAATCAAATAAACCCAAATTCATCATCCCCCTAAAAGCTCTTAAGCCACCTTACTCTAATTTCCAATTAAGCATGGAAATTAATATAACTATAAAAATTATACATAATTTATTGTAAAATAAAAGAAAAAACTTGAATAATTTTATGAGAATAAAAAATTTAATACTAATAGCAATTTTATTAATTAGCCCTAGCTGTTCAACAAATAAGAACATCGTTGTACTAACTGACAATAAAACAATACCATTTTATATAAATCAATTTAATATAGAAAATAAAGCAAATTTTATAATTAAGTTTAGAAATAATATTGATCTGCAAACAATAGAAAAAGAAAATGCACAAATAATTATTTCTAAAAACATTGGTAACACAAATATTGCTAACCATTTTAAATCTGTAAAAATCAATTATAATCCAGATTATCCTATCTTAAAGCATATTTTCAAGCAATTTAACTACAAAATTATTCCATTGGGCTTTGACATTCCTATTTTAATCTATAAAAATACACATCATATTAAAAAATACATAAACACTAAATATCTAAAAGAAGAATACGAAAATTTCATTAAAGATGGAAAATTTTTTATATCGCCTTATGTTTCTGAAAATTTATTTTATGTGATTTCTCAAATAAATAATGTGAGATTTTCTTTTGAAAAAAATAAATTAAATTATAATGAGAATCAAATTTTAAAAATGCTAGAATATTTCTCATCATTTTTAAATACAAAACAAATGGACTTGCAAAAAGATTTCTTTAATAAATACGGCTACCTAAAGTTAAATAAAATATTGCTTAATAAAAAATCTCTTTTAATAGCAGGATTGAGCGATATAACCTTCTACAATAGCTTAAGCGAACAAGAGAAGTCACAAATAAAATTTTCCTATTTAATAAACGATAACAATGAAATTGTTATCTCAAACCCAAATTTTATTGGCATTTTAGAAACATCTGTTTTAACTAAAAAATTTATCAACTGGATATTGTATAAAAAAACTCAAAAAACCCTAATTGGATTTAACAATCAATCCCAATCAAATATATGTTTTGGATTTGCCAATGGTTTTACCCCTTACAAAGAATTAAATTTAAAAATAAAACATTCAATTGATGGAATATCTCCTTTTATTATTGACGAAACTCAAATCAATAGCCATTCCTATGTATTAAGCAAAAAAACAATTGAAAAAGAAAACTTACTAATAAATGAATGGTTTTTCTCTAAAGCTAATAATCTAAAAAAAAATAAAAATTAAATAAGTCTTTCCTTGTAATTCAAAGTAATTATTTTAAAAATAAGAAAAAACAATAATGCAGAAAGAATAGCTAAAGATACGTAAACGCTATTAAAAACATATATAAGAAGAGAGGTAAAAACAATTAGAAAATAATTTACAAAAAGACAAGTAATCCCTGAGAAAATAGCTATCATTAATGAAACTAGAAAAATCATAGCCTTGGAATTGAAATTAAATTCTATTTTAGAAAACAAAGAGATAAAAAATGCCCCTATTAAAACTAGCGAAATAGGAGAAATCAGCAAAACCAAACTTAAGGAAAAAGTATTAATTAATTTCAAATTTAATATAGCAACCCTATGAAAAGCGCTTGGCAAATTTTGAATTTTTAAAAAAAATCCAAACTCAGTAAAATTTGAAAATAAAGCTAAATTTTCTACATTCTCATTAATTTTGACAACCTCTAAAACATTTGTATCAAAGCTATCCGTAGACACAAAGACCTTGGTAAGAGTAATTTCGCTCTGCTCATTGTCTTTATCTAAAATATTTTGATACACAGAATTACCCTTCAAAGTAGCAAATGGAATTTTAATATGTAATATAACATTCCCTGTATTATTAAATCTAATAAGTTCAAAATTTTTTATTATTTTAGAATGATTGTTAAAGGCCACAACTTTTTGCATATAAATATAATCATAAAAACCTCTCTTAGAATCTGGTTGCAATAAAAATACATCGTTTATTCCGTAATATTCAAAATATTTTTCAATCTCATCAAAAAAAAGATATCTTTTCCTAAGCTTTTCAAGAGATTTATTTTTATAATTCAAAATTTCATTATCGCTGGGCAATAACTTATAAAGATTCGAAAACCCGTAATAAGCTAATTTAAATTTTTCAGTATTAAGAAACAAAAAATTTTTTTGCTTTTCTTCGGAAATCAACTGCATTTTTTCTTTTTCAAAATTCCTGTTTTCATTAATAAACTTTAAAGTCAAATTTAAAAGCACAACAAAATTATCGTCTTTTGTTGCAACATAAGCAATATAAGCAAAATAATTGGCTGTATAATAATCATTTTTAGAAATAAATTCATTGACAATATTAAAAAAATCTTGCTTTTTAAGACTTTGCAAAGGATATTTTGAAAAAGTTTTTTTAACTTTTTCTAAATCAACGTCATAACTTGGAATTTTACTATATTCAGATTTCACTAAATAATAATTTGTTAAAAGCTCTTCATTATTTACATAAATAATTCGCATTTTATCATATATTCTAATCAAATTTTCAAGATGCTTTCTCTTTTGCTTCATTGAATCTGTCAAATCAGAAGATAAAAAAAATCTATTTGCAGCCAAACTTATATCTATATGTTTAATTTTAAGAGATATTTCATTTGCTTCACTTTCAAGAAGATTATATCTATCATAACTAAACTTATACTCATTTCTCTGAGCAATTATATAAGGCAAAATTAAATTAAATATAAAAGTAAAAAAGAGTCCTATAATAAAAAATAATAGTAAAAATGCATAAAGCCTGGAAAATAAATATCCATTATGCGATTTTAAATGAATCTTTATTTCTTGCTGAACAAAAAAAGCAAAGTAAATACAAACAATAAAAATAAAAAACCCAAAAAAATACTTATAAAAAAGCAAAATAGAATCAAAAAAAGTTGCTATTAATTTATGCTTTTCTAAAAAATTTTCTCCAAAAAAATATGAATAACTAAAGAGCAAACCTAGAAAAAAACACATAAAAATAATAAAATTGCTCAAAAATGCATATATTTCTCTTTTCATAAGCTTTAAGAATTAACTACCCTTATATAAATTATTATCCAAATCTTTGCTGATTTTAATATATTCTGAAACAAAACCAAATAAATAGGTAGAAAAAAAAGTTAAAACACAAAAAATAAAAGGAATAAAATCAGAGATCATGCTCTTTCCTATTATTACATTGTAAATCTTGGGAAACTCAATTGAATAAACATTATAAATTTTTAAAAAAAGTATAATAAAAATAGGATAAAGAAATATTGCAAAACTATTTGAAAAAATAAGATTAAAAACATAAGAAAAAGCAAATAACAATAAAGAAATTCCCAATATATTAAAAATTAAATTTAAATAATTTAGCGAGAGTAGAAAATTATTCAAAATTTTTAAATCTCTGAAAAGAAAATCAACAAAATTATTATAAATCTTTTGCTCTAAAAAATTATTCTCAACAAAATCAATCTTACTAGAATTGGAAATATTTGATTGGTAAGAAAAACCTTTATCCCCTTTGTCATTCTCCGAAACGATTAAAACTCCATTAAAACCATAAATTCTAGGCCTATTACTAGAAAATATTATCTTATCATTTAAAAAATGCACAATCTCATCTTTAAGGATAAAATTATCATTTCTATTGCTATTAATATAGTAAGAATGAAAACTATGACTAACTAAAAATCCTAAATAAGAAAACAATAAAATAAGAACAAAGATAATACAATAAAAATAGAAAGACTCTCTAGATGAATTTAAAACTATTCCATAAAAGGGACAAGATATTCTCATAAAAGTAACAACAAGGGACAAAGGAAAAGAATAAATATAAGCATTGTAATAAAGACTATAGCTAAAAATAGAAAAATTAAAATACAAAAACTTATATTTCAAATAAAATGTACATATAAACATTAAAGAAAAAAGGCAAAATATTAAGATAAACCTACAAATTATTAAAAAGATCAATCTTAAAGAATCAAACACAGCAAATCCTCCCCCCTCGAAAATTGAAAAAACTTTAAGCCTTTTTGTTATCGACCAAAATATTTTTAATCTTCTTTTTAGCCTCTTCAAAGCTAATTTGCAAAGCTAAGCTAATCTCGTGCTCCAATATTAACTCAAAATCATTCAAAATCCTTTTTTCGTAAAAAGGAAGTTCTTTTTGAGTAGATTTTTTATATAAAAACTTATATAACTTTGCTGTATCTAAAATATCGCTTTTTTTATAAAATTCATGACCACCATCTTTTATTTTTTTTGAATCTATTTGCCCTTCAAACTCTTTAATAACATCAAAAACTTCTTCTACCTTTTCCCTGCTAACCAAAGCTCTAATTCCAAAATCATCAACTTTAGCAACAGGAACCATAAAAATCATATCATTAAATGGAAAATGTATTTCATAATAATCAATAATCTCACCATTAAACTCTTTAGTCCTAATATCCTTAATCGTACCTACTCCATGCATTGGATAAACTACTGATTGATTTAGCAAAAATGCCATACTTACCTCATAAAATATAGATAGTTAAAATTTAAAAGTTCATAAAAAAACACTTAAATTGGTTCTAATATTAAATTTATTTTCATAAAATAAATTTTCAAGATATCTATCATTACAAAAGCTTATTATTACACTAGGAGTAAGTTTATTAATATTTGCAAAAAACATTTCTTTATTTCTCTTTACAGCTTTTAAATCATAATACCCAATAAAACTAATTTCTTTATGAGATTCTTTCAATCTTAAAAATTTTTTCTTTGAAATCACTTTATCCTTGTCAATAATATAACATGTTTTATGGGCATTTTCTAGTATTTCCATTAAAATGAGAAGAACTGTATTTGAATCATAACAATCAATATTAACTCTTTTAAAAATCCTATAAAAAAATCTTACAATTTTAGAATTTAAAAAAACAAGAGAAGAATTTTTAATGTGATTTCTAAACTTTTTAAAAATCAAAGCCTTTAGAAAAGCTTTAAGCCCGATAAAAATTACTATTGGAATGATAAGGATGCCCTGAAAGATAGACAAATCTGCTTATAAGCTGCTGCGACTATCAAAAACATCTATAGGCACACCTAAAAAATAAAATCTGTCTGGTTTTGAATATATGTCTTTTAAATTAGCCATTATAATCCTCTAACAATGCCTTAAAATAAGCAAGCGAATAAATAATAGCCGTATCTGCTCGTAAAATTGGAGTGTTAAACCTTACAAAATTAAAGCCTTTCTCCTTGAAAAAGACAATTTCGGACTCCGAAAAGCATCCTTCAGGACCTATTATAATTCCAATTTTGCCAAAATTGTCAAAACTTTCATTCTTGCTTAAAATCATTCCACTTGGATGAGCAACATAATATCTGGTAGTACAAAAAGAATAAGGTAAATAAAAAAAATTATTATAAAAATTAATTTTAGGAACAATTTTATTACCACTTTGCTTTAAGGCCTCATCTATTATTTTTGAAAATCTTAAAATTTTGGCAGATGCATTGTTTATATCTATTTTCGACACAGAACGATCCGCATTAATAATATTGATTTCTGAAACTCCAATCTCAACAACCTGTCTTAACACCAAATCTATTTTTCTGCCCTTTAAACTAGAAATAAAAATACTTATCTCAAAATTATTTTTTTCAATTTTATCTATTTTATTGGTAGTAAACTTAATAAAATTACTACCAATCTTTACTATTTCTGAGGCCCTTAATTCTTTATCTTTTAAAAGAATGTTCAGCTTATCACCCTTTTTAAGTCGTCTTACATTAACAAGATGGTGATATATTTTTGCATCTTTAACAATAATAAAATTACCTGCTAAACAATTCTCATCCAAAACAATTTGCTTCACAATTTAATTACCTAATTTAGACAAATACTCACAAGCTGTTTTTAAAACTTTGTCATAATGTAGATTATAAATTGGCAATTCTTTATTATTGTCCTGATAGTAATTAAAAAACACATACTTGCCTAAAAATTCTTTATCAATTTTATATTTTGGATTTTCTTTTACAAGATTCTCAACAAAAAAATCAATCTCTTGTTCGGTAATGAATTTTTTACCCTTCAAAAAACCTTCTATCAGCTTTTTATCAAAAATTTCTTTATATATTAATGCCTCCTCCTCAGAAAAATCTGGAGATTTTATTTCCAAATCAGGCTCAATTCCAACCTTATGAATACTCTTTCCAGATGGAGTATAATACTTTGAGCTTGTAATTTTAAATCCACCAGTATAAAAAGGAACTACATGCTGAATAAGCCCCTTGCCATAAGACTTTTCCCCTATAATGTATGCTCTCTTATTGTCTTTTAAGGCTCCTACAAAAACCTCTGATGCTGAGGCTGATGATCTGTCTATTAAAGCAACAATTTTTATATTTGAAGGCAAAACTTGTTTTGAGCTTGCCTTATAATCAATAGGCTTGCTAGAATTTCTTGATTTTGTGGAAACAATAATTCCTTTAGATAAAATATCATCCGCCATTTTTATAGCTGCCTGAAAATATCCTCCGGTATTAAGCCTTAAATCTAAAATTAAAGATTTAATATTTTTATTCTTAAGATTATCTAAAGCTTTTCTAAAATCTACAGAGGTGTGTGGATTAAAGCTTACTATTCTTATATAGCCAATATCTGAATTAATAACGTCATACTTGATYGTTTGTATTTCTATCTTCTCTCTTGTAAGTTCAAAATCCAATGTTAAATTTTTTCCCCTAAGAATAGATACTTTAACTTTTGTGCCTTCTTTACCTTTTAAAAGATCAACAACTTGATCTACTTCCATAGAATAAACACTCTTGCCATCAACAGCGGTAATACAATCTCCAGATTTAATTCCAGCCTTATAAGCCGGACCTCCTTCAAAAGGCGTAACAATAGAAACACAAGCACTATTAGGATCAAAATCTTTTGCCTTGTCTTGCTTATCTTGGGAATGCATTTTTTTTATTATAGAAATTCCAATGCCAACATAATCTCCTACTGTTGTTTTTGAAATTTCTTCTAAATCTTTTTTTGTCAAATATTGAGAATAAGGATCGCCTAGGGATTGAAATATTCCTTTTAAAGCACCTTCAAAAATTACTTCATCACTTACAGGATCAACATAATTTTCTTTTACAAATTCAAAAGCTTGAATCATCATCTGCTCATAATTTGATCTTGATAACTTATTATTAGATTCATCAAAAGCAAAAATAGATTCAACAATTACTAAAGAGCTTATACCCAGAGTCAATAAAAAATATACACATATTAAAAATTTATTTTTCATTTATTCATTCCTAATGCAAAAATTAAAACTTGATTTTATTTCCATAATATAATATTTTAAAACTATGTTAAACTCACATCCTAAAAAAACACAAAGCCTTTACAGAGCAGGACTTGTTGTTTTACAAATTACTGAAAGCCTTTTAATCTTAGCCTTATTATATCAAGCCATTAATAAATTAATTTTCATTAATAATTACTCCATAAAGTTTATGTTAACATTTATCTTATACTCACCTGAATTTTTCATGGCCAATTTAACAACCTATTACTTTATCTACGAAAAATTTAAAATTCTTCACAGCATTATAGTAATAACTAAATTATTCCAAATAATATTAACATTATTATTATTCATCTTGGGATTTATTTTTAAAATATACGTCTATCAAACCTCTCTAGCCATAATTTTAGGAATTACAGTAGTTTACCTAGTATTTAATGTAACAATATTAGTGCTAATTAAAGCAAAAATAAAAAACCTGGAGTAAAGCTTGATTATTATTCCTGTAGCCAGTGGTAAGGGGGGAGTTGGCAAATCTCTTTTTTCAACAAACATAGCAATTTGCCTGGCAAACGAAGGAAAAAGCGTATTGCTTGTTGATCTTGACCTCGGAGCATCTAATTTGCACTCAATGTTAAACATTATACCTAAAAAAAGTATAGGAACATTTTTAAAAACAAGGATTAATTTCTCAGACATCATTATTCAATCTGGAATTAAAAATCTAAACTTCATTGCAGGAGATTCTGACATTCCAGAACTTGCTAATATAGCTGCTTCCCAAAAAAAAATCATAATAAAAAATTTAAAATCTTTAAAATATGATTACTTAGTGATTGATCTTGGAGCAGGAACAGCTTTTAATATTATAGACTTTTTTTTAATGTCAAAAAGAGGAGTAATAGTAACAACACCAACAGTAACAGCTACAATGAATGCATATTTATTTCTTAAAAATATAATATTTAGATTGTTATCAAGTGTGTTTAAAAGAGGAACAAAAGGAAATGAAATTCTCAGAACAATAAAACAAAATTCAATCGATCTTCAAAGGGTTTATATACCTAATTTGTTGTTAAAACTTGAAAGCGAAGATCCTGAAAATTATTCTAAATTTAACAAATTGTTTAGGACAATTAGCCCTTTCATGATATTTAATATGCTCAAAGCTCCCAAAGACATTGAAAAAACCGAAAAAATAATAAAATCAGCAAAAAACTATTTAAGCATAAATTTACAAAGTATTGGAGCAATCTATAAAGATGAAATAGTTGATCAGGCTTTAAACAGCAAAATACCCATCACTATATACAAACCTACAAGCTCAACTTCTAAAAGTATAAAAAAAATTGCAAAAAAATTAATCGAAATTGAAGATTTAACAAATGATGCCGAGCTTTTAAACGAAGAAGATTTAAATGAAAGTTATGATTTTGTACTAAGAGAGGCTCAAGAAGAATATATTGAAAAAATTGAATACCTTGAATCATTGATAAAAAACAAAACAATAGAAAGTAGTGAAATTATTGATATAATAAAATCTCAGAAAAGAGAAATCGAAACCTTAAGAAAGCAAAATATGTTATTTAAAAAAAAGCTTGTTGAAAAGCTTGAAAAGGCTAAGGAGGTCTAATGCCAAATTACATAAATTACCCAAGTTGGTTACATCCTGAAGTAATTCAAGGTATACCAATTACATGGTATAGCCTATCTTATATTTTAATCATACTAATCTCTTATAAGTTTATTTGGTATCAAATACAATCAGACAACGTTGATATTAAAAAAGAAGATTATGAAATATTCATGTTCTCACTTGTACTTGGAGCAATTTTAGGAGGCAGACTAGCATCTACCTTAGTTTACGACAAATCGGGAATTTATTATTCTAATCCCTGGCTAATCCTTTTGCCATTCGACCAGCATTGGAATTTTACAGGCTTTAGAGGTATGGCCATCCATGGTGGTTTTTTGGGGGCAATAATTGCTCCTTTAATAACAATAAATACAAATCTCAAAAATACAAATGTTCAAAAATATTTTCTAAAACTAACAGACTATGGATCAATAGCTTTTTCTTCTGGCTACATACTTGGAAGACTTGCTAATTTCGCAAATGCAGAACTTTATGGAAGAGTAATGAAAGGGGGAATAATATTCCCTAATGCAGAACCATTTGACACAAATATACCGGGTGTAAAAGAATTTGCATCATCAGTAGGGCTTGAAATTTCGCCTCATGACCTGCTAATCAACCTTCCAAGAATACCTTCTCAACTTATTGAAGGATTTTTCGAAGGACCTGTAACTTTTCTGTTACTATGGTTTTTATTTAAAAAAATCAAAAAATATGATGGATTTATTTTTGGTGTATATGTAATGCTTTACGCTTTTTTCAGATTCTTTATTGAATATTTAAGAGAACCGGACAAAGAACTTGGATTTATAATAACCTACAAGCCAATTACAAGCCTGTCCGAATTTTCTTTTTTAAACATATCAATGGGACAAATTCTCTCGCTAACGCTGATGCTCTCAGGATTAATCTGGATAATAGTCACTAAAAAAATTGCAGATAAAAAAATAAAAAATAACACCAACTTGGCATACAAAAATTAAAATAAGAGCAAGCCAATAAAATGAACAAAGTCAATAATTATCAAAATATAAATTCAGTTATAATCTCTAAAAAAGAAGTTGGACTTAGAGATCTCATAAAGCTTAAATCTATTTTTAACTTAATTCAAATCGTAAAATCTGAAAAAGCTTTATACAGCGAATATGTAAAACAAAATAATATTAAATTCGCTATTATTTATAATTATGAAAAACCAATAGATTTTTCAATAAACATTGCAAACGAATTAAAAAATGCAAACAAAATCCATTCTATCATAATTAGCAAAGAAAAATTTGATGAGGAATATTTAAAACTTGATCACATAGAAATAATAAAAGATATAAGCGAATTAGAATATAAGCAAAGCTTAATACATCAAAAAAAATTATTTTGCGACAATAAAAACACAACTCTGGATTTCTTTTTAAATTTATCAGAACTCATAAAAGAAATAGTAATCATCACAAACACTAAAAATGAAATTATTTATATCAATGAAAAAGGTAGTAAAAATCTTAATCTTCCAATGAAAACCTCTGGAAATATAATCAAAGTAACCGACATAGATATCAGAGATTGGGAAAAGCTAGAAAAAATAAATTTAAGTTATCACACAAATTCTATTCCTGAATTTAAAAATATATTAATAACTGATTGTCTTTTAACTTTAAAAAATAATAAAAAACTACATGTGGATATATTTATTAGCACAATTGCTCAAAACAATATCGATAAATTAATAACAATTAAAGAAATATCAAACTCTAATAAAATAGAAAACTATAAATATCTAGAAATTATTGATTCGCAAGACGAGATTCAAAATGCCAAAGAAATTGAAAAATTACTAGTAAACCATATGGATATTTACAAAAAAAAAAGCATATATTTACTTAATTTAGACGTATCCCTAACAGCAGAATATGAATACAAAGAAGATCAAGAAAAACTTAATGCAAAAATACTTAAAATAATGTATTCAAAAATAATGTCATTATACTCTGAATATATTTTTAAGTTAAAACACAACAATTTAATAGTAATCATAAGCACAAGTGGCGGAGAAAAGCGAATAATCTCAATTGCCAAAAAAATCAAAAAAACAATTGCTCTGGCATTTAAAAAAGAAGATATTATTATATTCAAGTTCAACATTGGAATAATAGAGGTAAATTTAAAAGAAAACTTAGAATTCAAAATCCCCAAATTAATGATGGCTACAAAAATATCATCGGAATACAAAGAATCTAATCCCACTATATACAAAGAAGAACTACCAGAAGCGGTGATTTTAAAAAATCAAAACAAAATTTTTCAATATATACTCAAAGCAATAAAAAATGATTTTTTTACTCTTTATTATCAAAAAATAAATCCTCTTAAAAAGAACTTAAAGCCCAAAATAGAAATCTTGACAAGACTTTTTGACCACATGGGCAAACCAATTCCAAACAATCAAATTTTTAACTTAATAGACAAATATAATTTAACTGTTGAGGTTGATACATTGGTGGTTAAAAAGGCTTTAAGAGAATACAAAAGCTTTGTATCAAAAAATGGAATTCACATTTTCTCAATTAACATATCTCCTTATTCACTAAAATCCCAAAACTTTCGAATCTTTTTAAGAGATACTTTATTGAAAAGCCAAATCCCACTTCAAAATATATGCTTGGAAATAACAGAAACTGGAATTCTTGAAAACTTTGAGATAATAAACAAATATTTTCAAGAATTAAAAAGTTTTGGAATCAAGCTAGCACTTGATGACTTTGGAAGCGGACATACATCACTCTCATATATTAAAACACTACCAATAGACTTACTTAAAATAGACGGATCTTTCATAAAAGCAATAAACTCTAGTGAAATAGATTTTGTAATAATAAAATCTATTAAAAAAATAGCAGATACAAAAAATATAAAAATTATTGCCGAATTTGTGTATAATGAGGAAATATTAAAAAAAATAATTGAACTAGAAATAGACTATGGGCAAGGATTTTTATGGCACAAACCAGAACCAATATAAATTCTAAAAAAGTGAAATCTAAAAATATACTTATGCCTAAATTTTATTAAATTTCAACAAAAATTATTTTACATTGAAAAAGGAATAAAATTAATGGAAAAAAAAATAGCATTAATTGCACACGATAAAAAAAAGGAAGATTTGGTAAATTTTGTCAAACAAAACTATCTCTTCTTATCTAAATTCAAGCTTATTGCAACAGGAACAACGGGGTCTAAAATCCAACAAGCTACCGATCTTACGATTTTTAAATATAAATCAGGCCCTATGGGAGGAGATCAACAAATTGGAGCTGAAGTAGCTGAAGGAAATATCTTAGCTATATTTTTCTTTAGGGATCCCCTAACAAGCCAGCCTCACGAACCAGATGTGTCAGCTCTTATTAGGCTTTGCGATGTACATAAAATACCGCTTGCAACCAACGTAAAAACAGCAGAAATTTTAATAAAAGGACTTGAGAGCTTGATTTTTTAAAATAGGCTTTAATTTAGATTAAAGCCTATAAAATCAAAAATATAAATTAATTCGTTAACATAGGTGAAATTTTTTCAACGCCGTCGATAATGTAATTAACAGATTCAAGGAAGGTCTTGGCATCTGAATTATTCTCATCAACTGTAATTTCCAATTTTGAATTTTTAATATTAAGATCTTTAAAAGTACCAATAAGATCACTTTTAGCGCCATGTAAATTGCTATTTATAATCTTTTTAAAGTCAGGGGTAATCCCAACAAAAATAAAGGCTTCTTTTCCAGAGATACTAATTGGAGCCTCTCCTGCATAAACATTGTCATAAAAATAAACTATTAACTTTGCATTCTCTTTTGAGGGTATTGTTTGAAAATGTCCATCTTCTTCAGAAAAATAAAAAACCTTTATATTTTTCCCCAAACTTTTTCGATCCTTTTTTGAATGAACTACTCCCATAGCGTGAAAAACGTGCCCAATAGTATGTTCATCTATTTTAGAATCATCAGGCTTAGAAGAGTTCTCCGCTTCTTGCTCCTCAACATATTCATTTGAGCTATCTTTTGAAGTACAAGCAATTACTAAAAAAATTAAAAACAATGACAAATAGTTTTTAAAAAAACCATTTTTATACATAAAAATTCTCCCTTATAATTTATTAATCATATTAAAATTAAAAGTAAGTTTACAATAAATAATTTATTTTGTACACACTTTAAAAACAATTAAAATGTTAAAATGAAACAGGAGGTCTTATTAATATGAAAAAACAAAATCCATGGATATATTTAAATGAAGAAGAAAAAAATCAAATTTTAAATTTTTCTGAAAGTTACAAAAAATTTATAAGCAAATTCAAAACAGAAAGAGAAGTTACAGCCTATGCCCTAGATAAAGCAAAAAAATTGGGGTTTATTAACGCTGAAGAGAAAAAAAATTTAATGCCAGGTGATAAAATTTTTTATACCTGTAGAGAAAAATCTGTTGCTTTTGCTATTATTGGCAAAAATCCCATTGAAGATGGAATGAATTTTATTGTTTCTCACACAGATTCACCAAGACTTGATGCAAAACCCTCACCAATCTCTGAAGAAAATGAACTTACATTTATTAAAACCAACTATTATGGGGGAATAAAAAAGTATCAGTGGTTATCTACACCCCTTTCAATAAGAGGGGTGGTATTTTTAAAAAATGGAGAAAAGGTTGAAATCAATATTGGAGACAATGAAAACGATCCTGTATTTGTAATTCCCGACATCTTGCCTCATCTTGATAGAAAAATACAAAGAAATAAAAAATCAGATGAAATTGTTGAAGGGGAAAATCTAAAAATTTTAATTGGAAGCCTGCCAATCGAAACAAAAGAAAAAAATAAAGTTAAACTGGCAACTTTGCAACTAATAAAAGAAAAATACAAAATAGAAGAAGAGGACTTTGTATCATCAGAAATTGAAATAGTGCCTGCAGGAACAGCAAAAGACGTTGGATTTGACAAAGCGTTAATTGGGGCTTACGGACAAGATGACAAAATATGCGTCTTCACTTCACTAGAATCCATATTTGATCTTGAAGAGACTCCAAATAAAACAGCCATTTGCTTTCTTGTAGATAAAGAAGAAATTGGTTCAACAGGTTCAACCGGACTAGACTCAAGATATCTTGAATATTTTGTTTCTGACATGATCTTCAAAATTAAAAAATCAGAATACAACAATCTTCACGTCCAAAAAGCTTTGTGGAATTCAAAAAGCATTTCTGCTGATGTTTGTGCAGCAATAAACCCACTATTTAGTTCAGTTCATGACGAACAAAACGCTCCCCAACTTGGCTATGGAATACCTATAATGAAATACACAGGACATGGTGGAAAAAGTATGGCAAGCGATGCTGATGCTGAGCTTGTTTCTTATATTAGACAATTATTAAATAAAAACAATATAGCCTGGCAAGTAGCAACACTCGGAAAAGTAGAAGAAGGAGGAGGAGGAACTGTTGCTAAATTCTTAGCTGGCTATGGAATAAGAACAATAGACATGGGGCCTGCTGTTATAAGTATGCATTCTCCAATGGAAATAACTTCTAAATTTGATTTATACAATGCTTACTTAGCATATAAAGCTTTCTACAGAGAATAAAATTACTATGGCAGATTTAGAAAAAATAAATAAAATTAAAGTAGCAGAGCATATTGTAGAATGCTTCGGGGGAATTAAAAATATTAAAAACATAGACAAAGACCTAACAAGAATAAAAATTTTAGTAGACAGCAATTCTTTAGTCAAAAGAGACGATTTAACAAAAAATGACAACATAATAGGAACTATTAAATCTAATGAACTTACAGAAGTTGTAATAAATTTTGAAATAATCGAGGATGTTTATAATAAAATTTTATATATGATGAATGAGCAAAAACAATAAAGCCTCTGCAGAGGCTTTATTTTATTGTCTAACATCTCTCATATACTCAATAACAGATTTGGGCTCCAACTCTTTATTCAAAATTTTATATATAACGCTTAACAAACTATTAGGATTGAGATCACGATTTAATTGTTTAAAAAAGAAAAAAATTGATTTAGCAGCCAAAACTCCCTCTGGTAAATATCCAATTTTTTCAATATTACTTATCAAGTCATCTATACTTAAAAAGCTTTCTAAAATGTTTTTGCTAACAATTTCATTGCCAAATCGTCTATTTCTTCCAAACATGCTTCTACAAGTAACATCTAAATCGCCAGAACCAGACAAAAATAAAAACGTTTCAATATTTCTTCCCCCAAGCTCCATTGCAATATCTTTTATATTATTTAAGGATATTGAAAATAAAAATGATTCTGTATTATTACCTATTAAATTAGGATAATTCAATTTATAGGCATCCAAAATTCCAAATGCAATAGCAAACACATTTTTTAAAGCTGCTGCTATTTGCACCCCAAAAACATCGTTGCTATAAAATAAAGAAATTGGGGTTTTACTAAATAAATTAATAAACAAATATGCATTTTCTCTGTTATTACTAGCCGCAACAAGCCCTGTTATCACACCAAGCCCAACTTCCTCAGCATGACTTGGACCAACAATATAAGTAATTTCGTCTTTATATCCTTTCATAATTCTCTCAGCAGCTTCAATAACTGTCTGAGTTTTACCATCAAAAGTAATAAACCCTTTTGTAAGTATTGCTAGCTTTGGTTTTATCTCCAGAAAATGTAAAAATTGATCCAATTTTTTTAAAATATCAACGGTAAAAAGAGAAGGTGTTGCAATGAAAATATAATCAGACATTGTTACAACTTCAAATAAATCTGAACTTGCAACTAAATTTTTTGGCAATTTAATTCCCTTTAAATATTTAGTATTAACATTATCATTATTAATATCATTCTTAACATCTTCTTCAAAGACCCATAAAAAAATATTAAAATCAAATTTATCTGCCAAAGACTTTGAAATAGCTGTTCCCCAAGCACCTGCCCCTATTACTGATATTTTCATAAATACTCCCCCTATAACCTTATAAAAACTCATATTTTATTGTTTCATCTAAATAGATTTTTATTTTACCAGAATTTTCAATTTTCTTAAAAAGAATTTCATCTATTAAAAGCTTTCCCAATTCTTTGAATATAAATTTTCTAACACTTTTTAAGCTGTACCCCTTTCCATAAATCTTTTCTCGAATATAATCAACAACACTTTTTTCAAAAAAAACATCAAATTTTCTATCTCTTAATATCCTTGCAAAATAATTAAGTTCATTAAAAATGATTTTTTCAAAATCTAACTCATCAATAGATTTAAATACAAACACATGATCTATTAATTCTAAAAACTCATTGGGCAATCTCTTCTTTAATATAAAGTTAAAATCATTTTCCCCCGCCATTTTATTTCTAAAACCAATGCTATTAAGCTCTTTGCTCTCAGCATTGATACTTATTACTATTAAACTTTCTGATAAGCTTACCTTTTTTCCAAGACCATCAAAAAGTTTACCTGTTTTAAACCCCTCTAAAAAAAAATCTAAAACCCTTTTATTACATTTATCAAAATCTGATAGGAAAATAATAGAATTAGAAGATTTGTTCAAAAATTTAAAAAATCTGGTAGATTCATAATATCCTTCATTACTTAAAACAGGCCCAATCAATCTATCAAGAGAATTAAAATCATTATACTCACCCATGTTAAGACTAAATTTAGGAATTTTAAACTCTTCTGATAAAATATCCATCAATTTGCATTTTCCTGACCCAGAAGCACCAATAAAGGCAAATATTCCAATAGTACTTCTATTGGCAAGCAAATTGAATTTTAATAATTTAATATTTAATATCAAATCAAGTACCAAGTTATCATGTATAATAAGTTCTTTTTTTATTCTATTTTCTAAATTAATTAGCAATTCACCATCATACTCTTCAAAATTAAAAATATTAGAACCAACAATAGATTTAATCAGATCGCAAACATCATCTTTTGTTATAATCCTTTTTATATTTTCAAGCTTAAACTTAGAGCCTAATTCATCTAAAATATCAAAAGCTTTGTCTGGAAGAAATCTATCTTTAATATATTTTTGAGACATGAGAATGCAAGCTTGTATTGCCTCGTCTGTATATTCCACATTATGATACCTCTCGTAATCTTTTTTAATCTCCTGCAAAATATTATAAGCGTCTTCAAAATTAGGCTCTTTGAGCTCTATACTCTGAAACCTTCTCATTAAGGCCTTATCTTTTAAAAAAAATTTTCTATATTCATATTCTGTAGTAGCTCCAATAAATTTAATTTTTCCTAAAGTGAGAATGGGTTTTAACAAATTGGAAATATCCATACTGCCAAATGAAGTAGCCCCTGCCCCTACTATCATATGGATTTCATCAATAAAAAGCATAACTTTTTTTCTTGAGCTTAAAAAATCTAAAACCCTATTCACCCTACTCTCAAGATCTCCCCTATATTTAGTACCCGAAACAAGCCTACCAATATCAAGAGAATAGATTTCATACCCTATTAAATCCTTTGGAACATTCTCTATTTTTATTTTATATGCAAGACCTTGGATTAATACTGTTTTTCCAACACCAGGCTCTCCAAACAAAATAGGATTACTTTTATGCTTCCTAAGTATCACCTGGATTAACCGAGATAATTCTTGACTTCTACCAATTAAAGGATTGTATTTTAAATCCAAAGTATCAATAACGTTTGTTAAAAAATTACCAATAGAGTCTTTACTTTCTAAGAAAATATTATTTTGATCCAATTCATCACGCTTATCATCAAAAATATGAAAGCCTCCTTTCCTTTTTGGCGCATTATTATGAATATATTCTGCAATTAATTCACTGTCGCCTGAGGCAGATTTAGTATTTACAGCTAAATAATCATGAGCTTCAATAAGTTTATCAAAAATAGTCAAATTAAAACCCGAGCTAAGCAGCGCATCTAAAATACTATTTTTTCTTTTTTTGACAAGCACCCACAATAGATCTTTTTCTTGTATTTTATAAGGTTTTTTATAAAAAAAAAGAACACTAATTATATCGTCATACAAATAATCCATACTAGAAACATAGTCTGGGATATAATTGCCTCTTAAGGGAAGTTTACTAAAAAATTCTTCTAGTTGTTTATTAAGTTTATAAAAATCAATTGCACACAAATTAAGTAGTTCTTTAACTTTATCACTTTTAATAAGCCCATAAAAAATGTGCTCTTCTGTAAACACAAGGTGCCTAGATTCCATGAAAAACAAAAAGGTGTTAAAAAATAAACAATTTAAAGCTCTTCTATCATACATCCAAAATCAACTATATAACAATTCGTAAAAATTTTTTTTTACCTACTCTTAATTCAACTTCATTGTTATTAAAATCCTTTTTGGTAAGAAGGTGACTCTGACTTTCTACCCTTTTACCATTAATATAAACACCTCCAGAATCAATCAATCTTCTGCCTTCTGATTTGCTGGGCACAATTTTTGAATCTAACATTAAATCAACCAATAATATCTCTTCTTTTAGGCTAGAAAAGCTAAATTTAAAAAATGGAATATTGCTCCTATCTCCACTTCCCCTAAATGCGGCAAAAGATGCCTCTTGAACTTTCAAGGCTTCTGCCTCTCCGTGAACAATTTTAGTTATCTCAAAAGCCAAAATCTCTTTGGCCTTATTTAAAGAATTCCCCTTAAAATTTGAAATTAATTCAATCTCATCTTCTTCTAAAAAAGTAAAAAGATATAAAAAAGTTTTCACATCAGAATCTGAAGTATTTCTAAAATACTGATAAAAATCATAAATACTAAAAAGATTAGAATCAAGATAAACAGCGCCTTTTTCTGATTTACCCATCTTTTTTCCATCACTTCTTGTAATTAATGGAAAAGTAAGCCCAAAAGTTTCTGATCCATTTTTTTTTCTAATTAGGTCAACCCCTGAAATAATATTCCCCCATTGATCATCACCACCAATTTGAAGTCGGCAATTTTTAATTTTATTAAGCATATAATAATCATAAGACTGCAAAAGTTGATAATTAAACTCAATAAATGAAAGTCCGAAATCCATCCTTCTTTTATAAGTTTCAAAGCTTAACATACGATTAACAGAAAAATGCATGCCAACATCTCTTAAAAATTCAATATAATTGAGATTATCTAACCAATTTGAATTATGAATAAAACATTCTGAAGTAAACTTAGTTATTCTTTGAAGTTGATTTTTTATCAACAAAGCATTATTGCCAATCTCTTCTGAAGATAAAATCTTTCTCATCTCACTTTTTCCAGAAGGATCGCCTATTTTTGCTGTAGAATCTCCAATCAAAACAATTGGCATGTGCCCGTGTTGCCTAAGATGCATCATTGCTAAAAAGGGAATCAAATGGCCAATATGAAGAGAACTAGATGTTGCATCAACTCCTGCATAAAAAACTATTTTTTCCCTATCCATTAAATCACTTAAAACTTTTAAAGATGTACATTGCTTTAAAAATCCGCGTTTATGTAAAAGACTTAAAGCAAGATTCATTTATTAAAATCCTCTTTGTAATTTAAAATCTCTGTTTTAATGTATGAATATAAATCATTAATAAAAATTCTCTTCTGAGTCATGCTATTTCTTTCTCTAACAGTAACTGTCTCATCCTCAATCGTATTGTAATCTATTGTTACGCAATAAGGAGTTCCTATTTCGTCTTGACGTCTATACCTTTTACCTATTGTTCCACTATCATCGTAAAATATATGAAAATCATCGCAAAGCTCCATATAAATCCTTCTAGCAATCTCAGTAAGCTCAACTTTTTTAACAAGAGGAAATATAGCAATCTTGTAAGGAGCCAACTTGGGATGTAAGCGTAAAACAATACGCTTGTCTCCATCTGAGAGCTCTTCCTCAGAATAAGCATCACAAAGAGTCATTAAAACAGACCTTGTAAGACCAGCAGAAGTCTCAATAACATAAGGCACATATTTCTCTTTTGTCAACAAATCATGATACTCAAATACTTTGGGCTTATTAGAAAATTTAGCGTGCTGAGTTAAATCATAATTACCTCTATTGTGAATTCCTTCTACTTCCTGAAATCCAAACGGAAATTCATACTCAATATCAAATGCAGCTTTTGCATAATGAGCAAGCTGCGTTGAATCATGCGCCTTAAATCTTAATCTATCGGGACTAATTTTAAGAGTTTCTATAAAAAAATTCATTCTATTTTGCTGCCAATAACAAAACCACTCGTCTATTTGCTTGGGATGAACAAAAAACTGCATTTCCATTTGCTCAAACTCACAAGTTCTAAATATAAAATTTTTAGTAACTATCTCATTTCTAAACGCTTTACCTACCTGAGCAATCCCAAAAGGAATCTTAAGCCTTGAAGAATCCAAAACATTTCTAAAATTAACAAAAATTCCTTGTGCTGTCTCAGGCCTTAAATAAACTTCACTAGAACTATCCTCCACTACTCCAATGTGGGTCTTAAACATTAAATTAAAACTTCTTGGGGAGGTAAAATTATTTCCAACTTTGCAATTCGGACAATTTTTTGACAAATCAATAAAATCAGCTCTAAATCTACTTTTACAATCTTTGCAATCAACCATAGAATCCGAAAAACCATCAACATGACCAGATGCTCTCCAAATTTCAGGGCGCATAAAAATAGCACTATCTAAACCTACAATATTTTCATGCAAGTACACCATGCTCTTCCACCACTCTTTCTTTATATTCTTTTTAAGCTCAACCCCCAAAGGACCATAATCCCAAGCTCCTGAAAGGCCCCCGTAAACCTCTGAAGACTGAAATACAAATCCTTTTCTTTTTGCAAGAGAAATAATATCTTCCATTCTAACCATAAAAATATCCTTAATAGCTATTCATTTATTCTTAAAAATTCCTGTGCTAATTTTATTCTTTCAAAAACTTTAGACTTGCCTATCAATTTTAAAGAATCAAAAAGCGGCGGAGAGACTTTGCTACCAAGCGCTGCAATTCTAATAGGAAGAAGAATTTCTCCCAATTTAAAACCATTACTCTCAGCAAAATCATAAAAAATTTTATCATTTTCTTCTGATGATCTTTTTTCAAACCCTTCTAAAATAGGCTTTATTAATTCTAAAATAGAACAAACTTCTTTAGCTGTTTTTTTTCTACTTAAAAACTCATCTAAATTCCAAGATTTAATGTCCTCATAAAAAAATTTAGTCATATTTAAAGCATCACTTAATTTTTTAATTCTACTCTTTATAAGAGGAATTAATAACTTTAATTTTTGATTTTCTTCCAAAGTACTAGGCTTAGAAACATACCCTTTTTTTTGGAAAAAAGGGAGTAAAAGATTAAATAAATCTTCATCTTTTTTTTCTCTAATATAGTAGCTATTGAAAAAATCCAATTTATGATAATCAAAAATAGCAGGAGATTTATTGATCTTCTCAATTGAAAAAAATTGCTCAAGATCATTTTTTGAAAAAAATTCTCTCTTATCGTCGTAAGACCAGCCAAGCAAAGTAACATAATTAATAATAGCCTCTGGAAGATACCCATCTTCAATAAACTGTCTTAAAGCTGTTGAGCCATGTCTTTTGCTTAATTTTTGACCATCATTTCCCATAACCATTGGAAGGTGACAATAAATAGGGGGTTTCCATTTAAAAGCCTTATAAAGAAGTACGTGCAATGGACCTGAAGAAACCCATTCTTGAGCCCTTAATACATGGGTAATTTTCATTAAATAATCATCAACAACATTGGCAAGATGATAAGTCGGCAATCCATCTGACTTAAGAATTACAGGATCAGGACTAATGTCTTTATTCGCCCATGTAATCCTTCCAAGTAAAATATCATCAAAGCTGGTATCTCCTTCTAAAGGAATTTTAAATCTAACAACAGGCTTGATTTTTTTAATTAGTGCATTCTCAACCTCTTCATTACTTAAATTCCTGCAATGCCTATCATATCCAGGTGGCATCTTATTAATATTTTGAATTTTCTTAATTCTTTCAAGCCTTTCGGGACTGCAATAACAATAATAAGCATGCCCAGATTCAATCAAATATTTAGCATATTGCTTATATATTGCACTTCTTTGAGACTGAACATAAGGCGCATAATCACCCCCTACAACAGGGCCTTCATCAAAAGAAATGCCAAGCCATTTAAGACTTGAATAAAGATCATTTTCAGCTTCTGGAGAATACCTGCTCTGATCTGTATCCTCAATTCTAAGCAAAAATTTACCTCCGCAAGACTTTGCAAAAAAATAATTAAACAAAGCTGTTCTAATCCCGCCAATATGTTGTAAACCCGTTGGAGAAGGCGCATAACGAACTCTTGTACTCAAAACACAACTCCTTTAATAAAAAACATCTTTTTTAGAAAAATCATAAATATAATAAAAAACAACAAAAAATAAATTCGAACCAAGTAGCTTTGTATGCTTAGAATCTATCCTGTTTTTAAATTTATAGTATCGATTTCTAATCTCAATTTTCTTGCTTTCAAGCAAATCAAAAGATGTTTTTGATTTTCGCAATAAATAATAAAAATAAATAGTAAAAATATCATTTTTCAAAAAAAACTTATCTAAAAAATTTACCAACTCTTTTAGCTTTGAGTGCTCTTCAAATGACAACATACTAAGAGCCTCACAATATTTCACCCACTTATTTCTACTGTACTTGTAATTTAAAATTAAACTAGAAGCCTTTTCTTTTTCTCTAAAGCTAATAAGAACAGAATAAAGCTCTATTATTGTTTTATGTCTTAATCTAGTGTCTTTTAAATAAAAATAAAGCTCATCAAGGCTTTTTTTATCTTGTTTTATTAAAATAAACCTAAGAAGAATAGATATTTCAAAAACACTTTTAAGCTTTTTGCGAACCATTTTAAGCTTCAAAAAAGTGAATGCATCTTCCATCCCATTTAAAATAAAATACAATCTTGGAAAAAAATATTGGGAATAAATAACATTAAAAACAATCACTAATAAAAAATAAACTACAATAAATTGGTAATTAAACAAAATGAAGCTTAATTTCATTTGAAATCTTAAAATTGCCAGAAAATAAATAAATAATCCAAGAAAAATAATATTAAAACCTAAGCGTATTTTTTCTACCATAAAAATCTCTTCAAAAAAGCTTAATTCAAAAATTGAGATATAATAAATACATTATACTAATAGATAGACAATTAATAAATAATATGATATACATGGTTAATAGAGCTTAATTTCAAGGGAATAAATGCAAAATTCTGAAAGCATTATTAAAAATATAAAAAATTCATCATATTTAATAGACAAGGAATTTTTAGTTTGGCCTGAGAATGCATTTATTGGAGACAAAAACATTGAGCTTATTGAAAAATGGAATCTAAAGTCATACATTAAAGAGAGAAAAAATTTTTTCAGTGACGATTCTGTTAAAAAAGAATATGAAGAAATACACAAAAAATTCAACGAAGAGGCTATTTCCAGTTATCATGTAATAATAAGCAATTTAGAAGAAATTTATGAAAATTGCAAAAGAAATAAAAAAATATATTACCAAGATATTATGCCTACTGTAAAAAAAGTAATAGAATTTTACAAGAAACAGAAGAAAATTTTTATCAAATATTTTAGAATTCCCAAGCTTTCTGCAAACTATCACATTATTCATTCGGTAAATACAGCTATCCTAACAGTAGCCCTTGGCAATGAAATGGGACTAAATAACTATAAAACAGTAGAGCTTTGTAGTATTGCTCTTTTACATAAAATAGGATTTTTATTTATTCCATCAAAAATCAGCGAAAAAAAAGAAGCATTAACTGAGGAAGAACTAGAAATAATAAAAAAATATCCCATAATAAGCTACAAAATAGCTTCAACGAGTAACTTATCACGATCAATATGTTTGACACTTTTAACACATAAAGAAAATCTAGACGGAACTGGCTATCCTAAAGGATTAACAAGTGAAAATATCAGCATAGAATCAAATATAATAGGCGCTGCTAGTGCCTATTCTGCTATCATTTTAGATAAGGCATACAAAAAATCTTTTAATTCTGGAGCATCTATTATTGAATTAATCAAAGATGCTGACAAAAAATTTGACAAAAGGGTTTTGAAGCTAATAATCAATGCAATATCTTCTTGTCCCTTAGACTTTATTGTAGAACTTAATGACAATTCTATAGCCAAAATAGTAGATATAGATGAGTCTAACCCAAATCTTCCATACATCAACTACATAATAAAAAATGGAAAAGTTATAGACAAAAATGAACAATCTAGTGTTCAATCTATACCAAATACAAATACAGGAATAAAAAAAATACTCAATCAAAATGAAATAGAGCTAATTAAAAATAAATATTCTTTAATAGATATTATATAAGACACTTAAAAGGAGAAAAAATATGATTTTGATAATATCAGCTATGCAAGAAGAATCAGAAGAAATAAATAAAATACTTGACAACAAAGAAGAAATTGTATTAAACGACTACTTAGAAAATAAAAAGATTTATAAAGGAAAAATTCTAGGAAAAGATGTAATATCTTTAACTACAGGAATTGGAAAAGTTAACGCAGCAACTTGGAGTAGTCAAATTATCTCTAAGTATAAAATCACTCACATAATAAACTCTGGAAGTTCTGGGGGGATAAAAGAAAACTCTAACCTTAAAATATTAGACATTATAGTATCCTCAGAAACAGCATACTATGACTTTGACTTAACTAAGTTTGGACACAAAATAGGACAAGTCCCTAATTTGCCACAAAAGTTTAAAGCAGATGAAGAGCTACTTAAAAAAGTGGCCAATATTGTTGACAACAAGCTTTTAAACATTGATATCCATATTGGCTTAATACTAACAGGAGATCAATTTGTTGACAATGAAAAAAATCTTGAAACAATTAAAAAAAATTTCAAAGATGCTTTAGCTGTAGATATGGAAGGAGCTGCAATAGCTCAAGTAGCACACATATTTAAAATACCATTCATAATAATTCGTTCAATTTCTGATCTACCAAACAATAAAGACAACCATATAGACTTTAATAAATTTTTAAAAACATCATCAATAAATTCAAGCAAAATGACAAAGGAACTTATTAGGCTAATATGAATAAAATAATAGCAGCGAACCAAACTTTAACTTCTGAGGCTGTATCTGAAGGACATCCAGACAAAATTGCAGATCAAATCTCTGATGCCATCCTTGATGAAATACTAAAAGAAGATAAAAATGCAAAAGTAGCTTGCGAGGTCATAATTGCACAAAATTTAGTAGTAATAGCAGGAGAAATAAATAGTCCTGTAAAAAAAAACATAGATATAAAAGAGGTTGCTAAGAATATCATCAAAGATATAGGCTATACAAATATTGATTATGGGCTTGATTACAAAACAATAACGGTAATAGACGCTATTGGCAATCAATCACGTGACATTATAAACGCAATTGAAAAAAAGGGATCCAATGCCCTTGGAGCAGGGGATCAGGGAATAATATTTGGATATGCCTGCGATGAAACAAAAAATTTTTTACCTGCTCCTTATGAACTAGCCAATTCAATTCTAAAAAAAGCTAGCAATCTTAGAAAATCAGGAGCAATAAAATGGTTAAGGCCTGACTCAAAATCTCAAGTTACCATAGAATACGATAAAAACAGAAACCCTGTAAAAATAAAAAATATTATAGTCTCTCATCAACACCATCCAAACATCTCCCAAAAACTAATACAACAAACAATAATTGAAGAAATCATCAAGCCCACTGTTCAAGACAAGTCAATGCTTGATGAAAATACTGCTTATTGCATTAATCCTTCTGGAAATTTTGTAATTGGAGGCCCTACCGGAGACACTGGGCTTACAGGAAGAAAAATTATTGCAGATAGCTATGGAGGATTTGCAAGACACGGAGGGGGAGCATACAGCGGAAAAGATGCCACAAAAGTAGATAGATCAGCTGCCTACATGGCAAGATATATTGCAAAAAATATGGTGGCAGCCGGAATTTCTAAAGAATTTGAACTACAGCTCGCATATGCAATTGGAATTGAAAACCCAATATCTATTCAAATAACTGGGGGAATAAATGATCCTAAATATGCAAACAAAATATTAAATTTTATTGTTAATAACTTCGATTTAACTCCCAACGGTATAATTGAAAAATTAAAACTAAAACAACCCATATATCTTAAAACTTGCACTTATGGTCATTTTGGAAAAAATGAATTTGAATGGGAAAAATTAGATTTTGTAAAAAAAATACAAACAGCGCTAAAAAAATGAAAAAAATAACAAGCTTTACAATAGATCATACAAAACTCAACCCTGGCATATATGTCTCAAGAAAAGATACCTTTGAAAATGTAATATTTACTACAATAGACATTAGAATCAAAGCTCCCAACATCGAACCAATAATTGAAAACGCAGCAATACATACAATAGAGCACATAGGAGCTACTTTACTTAGAAATAATGAAGTTTGGACCGAAAAAATAGTATATTTTGGCCCTATGGGATGCAGAACTGGTTTTTACTTAATAATTTTTGGAGACTATGAAAGTAAAGATCTTGTTGACTTAGTCTCATGGCTTTTTTCCGAAATCGTAAATTTTTCAGAACCTATCCCAGGCGCAAGTGATAAGGAATGCGGAAATTACAAAGAACATAACCTTGATATGGCTAAATATGAATCTTCTAAATACTTACAAATATTAAACAATATTAAAGAAGAAAATTTAAAATATCCTTAGCTCATAAAATTTACAAAATAGAAAGTATTTCGCTTTCATTTTTTGTTGCTACATCAAACTGAAAAATAAATCCTAATGTTATTTTATGCATTTGATTTAAAAGTAAAGGTTTGTTGTAAAAAATTGGAGAGATTGTATATTCCAAAAAAATAAAATCTACATTAATTCTAGCTCCAATGTCTATTCCCAAAACAAAATTATCCAATAATACCCAATCACGCGAATCTACAAAACAAATTTTTGCACCAATGTATGAAAATTTTAAACCTGTAAAAAAGATTAAACTAAACATTGGGGTATAGGATAAAAAGAAATAATTACCATACATTCTCAGTGAAAATGAAACATCTTTTATTATGAAATAATTTAGAGAATGCTTCAAATATGCTTGATCATCCAACATAAATATAATCTCATTGGTATAAGGAGTATGGCTTGGTAAAAATTTAATATCTAAATTAAATTCTCCACCAAATGCTAAATTTTGAGAAACATTAACACCAACTCCACTGAAAAATTGATACTTAAGTCTTTCATAAAAGAATAAATCTTGAGTAAAATTGTCAACACCAAGCCCAACTCCACTGTATACATTAAGATAGCTAGGAATTCCTGAATAAATTCTAAATGCATTAAGCATAAAAACAAAAAAGAATAAAAAGTTTCTTCTCATAAAGAATCCTTTTGGGCAAAATAAAATTAAATATTCATACTTATTTGCATAGACAACTCTTTAAATTTTTCAACTTCAAGATTAAGTTTATTGCCTCTCTTAAAACCAAAACCATCGTTTTTAAATCTTGGAATTACATGAAAATGAGTATGAAAAACCTCTTGCCCTGCGCCAGCCCCCAAAGCAGAATAAATATTTATTCCACCATAAATGCTTGAGTTTATTCTTTTTAAAGCATTTGAAATTTTTTTACATACCTTTAAAACTCTCTCGTTAAATTTATCATCCATGTTTAATAAACTCTCACTATGTTCTTTGGGAATAACAAGAGTATGCCCAACAGTTAAAGGATTAATATCTAAAAATGCTAAAACTAAATCGTCCTCATAAACTTTATAACTAGGAAGCTCTTTGTTTATTATTTTACAAAAAATACAATCATACATTAAAAATATCCTATTATAAAAAAATAGCAATCAACATATTTAAATGAAATTTAAACAGCATAGCTAACTAAAACCCATTTTGCTATATTAAAATAAGCTATTAAAGTAATAGCATCTGCAATTGTAGTGATTAAAGGGCCTGCCATAAGTGCTGGATCCAACTTTAAAAGTTTAGCAACAATGGGTAAAAGACCTCCCAATATCTTTGCTACTGTCAAACTTACCATCAAGCAAGATGAAACTACAAAAGCTATTTTCAGCTTATCAGAATGGTGTGGAGCTACAAAAAAGACAATTCTTAAAAAATTAACACTAGCAAGAATTGCTCCCACTAGAATGCTAACACATATTTCCTTTAAAAACACTTTAAAAAAATCTTTTACCTTGACAGTACCAAGAGCAAGCTCACGAATTATTAGCGCAGATGCCTGAGAGCCGGCATTGCCTGAAGTATCCATTAAAAGGGGAATAAAATTAGCTAAAACCACTAAAGACAACATTAAATTTTGATAATTTGAAATAATTGTAGCTGTAAAAGTAGAAGACACCATAAGAACTAAAAGCCAAATTATTCTATTTTTTGTCATAACTAAAATAGAAGTATCAAGATAAGATGTATCTAAAGGCTTAACAGCTGCAATCATTTGAAAATCTTCAGTATTTACAGATTGAATAACCTCTAAAATGTCATCAATAATAATAACCCCTATCATTCTCCCCTCATTATCAACAACAGGAACACTGGTAATATCATGTTTTTGAAAAAGAAGTGCAACATCTTCTTTCTCATCATTAACCCCCACAATATAAAACCCACTACTTCTCATTATTGACGAGAGAATAACATCATCTTTAGCCAATATTAAATCTTCAATTTTTATAACTCCTTTTAAATGCTTTTCATCATCTGTAATATAATAAGTGTAAATATCTTCTTTGGTTTTAGCTACCCTTCTAATATAATCAAGAGCTTTGCCAACTGTGAAATCTTCTTTAAGCTCAACATACTCAATTGTTACGATCGAACCTGCAGAATCATCACTGTAAGACAAAAATTTATTAATAATTTCTCTATTCTCTTCTGTAGAACTTGCCAAAAATCTCTGAACAACATTTGCAGGAACCTCTTCCAAAAGGTCAATAACATCATCAAGATTCAGCTCATCAATCATTTCACTTATTTCTTTATTGGTAAAAGAATTTGCTAATTTATTTTTTGTAGATTGGTCAAAATTAGAAAAAGTTTCAACTGCTATTTTTTTTGGCAAAAATCTGTAGAGTAAAATCAATTCAGTTCCATTAAGTCTTTTAAGAGCCTCAGCAATATCMAAGGAATCMTGCTTTAAAAATTTTTCTTTAATTTTAGAATAGCTCTTCTCTTTAAGAAAAATTCTCAACTCATCAATATCTATCATTAAAAGGCCTCCAAAAATTTAAATTTTACAAGACATTTAATGAATCTAATTCATCMAAGCTTATCCAATAACATAGAACATCTTCCTGAGGGAATAGGAAGGGTTTTTTCTTTTTTATTTAATATATTTATTGTAAAATAATAAAGTTTTTCAGATTCCATTTTTATTTCCCAACCTCTTTTCCCCTTATTGCAAATTATTGTAGTTTGATTCTTTTTAAGAGATAAGCTTTCTATCCCCATAATCTCAAGAGTGGGTATATTCCAATATACAGTTTTATCAGGCAAACTAATTGTAAGCCCAATAATATTTTCTATCATTAAGCTAATACTAAAAAGTGCAAGATAACAAATAAGACCTTTCTCGGTATAAGTTTTTTTATTAGAATCAAAATATGCAGGTCCTTCTTGCATAGGTCTATAAGCTTCCCAAATGTGCCCCTTAATTTTATTAAAAGGCATTAAAGTGTCTAATATATAATACAAATGTCTTATAGTAAATTCTCTTGCAATATTTGCACGACCACAATATTCAAGCCCTTTGATTACAAAAAAATTCATATAAGTATAAACTGAACCATAATATCCATTGCCATCCTCACTAAAACCTGGCTCACTAACAGAAAGTGTTGGAAAAGGATTTGGAGTCCCAAAATGATTAGTACTTTTTAAATAAAAAATCATTCTTTCTATTCTGTCCTCACTGGGAATCTCAGAAAGCATTGGGAAAAAACCTACTATTGTCTTGATTTCAAGAATATTTTCATTAACATCAAGATCATAATAAAATCCATCTTTTTCGCTCCACATTAAAGAATTAATTTTGACCTTAAGGGAAAAAAATCGTTTTTTGTATTCAAGCGATAAATTTTTATCATTTAAAATGTCTGCCAATTTAGAAATACAATATGCATTATGAACTTGCAATGAATTAAAATCTATAGGATAGTACGCATCTACTCTTGGGGAGTTCTTATAAAAAATTTTATTTACATCAATTGAATAAAGACCATTTTCCTTTAAAAATTTGCTCTCTATCCATTTATAATACTTATCAAGAATTGGTAAAACTTCAGAAATTCTCTTTTTATTTCCTGTCTTATGATATAAGTTGTATTCAGCCCATGCAAAAATAGGAAATCCAATATTCTCTTCATTCTCATCAAGATCAATAATAGCATTGTTATTGTCATATCTAGCCCTGATTGCACCAGATTCTTCCTGCAATTGATAAAATTTATCAATTGCAGATGTAGATGAATATTCCCCATTACTATAGACAAGAAAAAAGCTTGACATACAAGCTTGCATCTGATCTATATAATCACAATTTTCCGAATAATAATTTTTATCTTTTTTGCCCCTATCAGCAACTTTTTGCAAAATCACCTTATCTTGAATCCAAGATAAACTTTTATTATAAATATCAATAAAGTCTTGATCATAATAGTAAATTTTGGGAAACATTTTTTTATTCAATGCTAAATCCTCTAAAACAACAGAAATGTACTTCTATTTATTATAACACAATAAATATAACATAATTAAAAAATTAAAAACTGGAAAATTAAAATCTTTCTATTTCAAAAGTTTATAACTTTAATATTTGTTTTATAAAAATTTCATATTCCTCCTGATTGCAAGGAACAATGATCTCTTTATTGATTATTTTTCTCTCAAGAACTTTTATGTATTCAAATTCATTCGCATTAGGCAGCCCAATAACACCATCTCTTAATCCCATTTGAACAACTTTTCCACCTTCCCAAACATTATTATTTTTAATATATTCGCCAGTAATCAAATACAATGCGTCCCCAATGTTTTTTATAACAGAAGTAATAAAATTTTTAGGAGCAAGATATGACTGATCCTGATCGGCTCCAATAACATAGTAACCATCGCCAAGGTTTTTTGCTGTCTCAATAACACCAATTCCTGCTAAACCAGCTGCAAAATGAATTACATCTATCCCTTTAGAATACATTTTACTAGCTATGGTTCTACCAATATCAACATCGGAAAAAGAATTGGAATATTCACTTATAATCTCTATATCTTTATTAGCATACTTTGCTCCAGATTCATAACCATAGCGAAATGCATCTACTATATTACCCTTCATTCCCCCTATAAAACCTATTTTGCCAGAAAAGCTTTTTTTGGCTGCAATATAGCCAGCCAAAAAAGCACCTTGCTCTACTCTGAAAACAACAGCAATCAAGTTTTCAGGAATCTGAACATCATCACCATAAATGGGATCTATTATTCCATAGCTAATTTTTGGATTCTCCGATGAAACCAATAAAGATGCGTCCGTAAGCATGTACCCTACAAGCCAAATCAAGTCTGAGCCATTCCTTTTTAAATTATCAAGATCTGAAACATAACTAGAATAAACTCCAGAAATAGCACAAGAAAAAACTTCTTCAATATTTTCTGGAAAATCTTTTTTCAAGCGTAATAAAGCCTCATTAGCACTAGAATTAAAAGATTTGTCGTCAAGAACACCATCTACCAACATGGATATCTTAATTTTTTTTGAACTAGATTCTATTCCATTTCTACTAAAGCAAGAAGTCAACAAAATACCGAATATAAAAATTACAATTCTCATATAAAGCACTTCTCCATTTCAATTATTCAAACAAAACCAATGTGTTTTTTATACTTAAAAATAAAATATATAAATTGATTCTTTATTTAAATAAATTCTTTAAGAAACTTCTCATAACTTTCTTTATTAGATGGAACAATAATTTCTTTGTTGATTATTTTGCTAGAAAGATTGTCAATTTCTTTTTCAAGTTCAAAGGAAATCATTTTAGGATTTCTTACAAACCCCACAACTCCTTCTTTAAGGCCATAATTTATTAATTTGCCACCTTCGAAAGTATTAGTTTTTAAATGGTTAGATGTAAAAATATTTAAAGCTCTACCAACATCTTTAGTTGTAGATGTTATTACATTGTCAGGAGCAAGATATGCTTGATCTTCATCAACTCCAATAATGTAATGCCCAGAACCAAGTTCTTTTGCAACCTCAATAGCCCCAATTCCTCCAAGGCCTGCAGCATGATGAATAATGTCTATCTCATCAGAATACATCCTAGTTGCAACGCTTCTACCAGCTTCAAGGTCAGCAAAACTACCAATATACTGAGTAGATATCTTTATATCTTTATTAGCATACTTAGCACCAGCTTCATACCCATACCTAAAAGCATCTACTATCTCGCCTTCTATTCCCCCTAAAAATCCAATTTTACCTGTTTTAGAAAGTTTTGCAGCAATATAACCCGTTAAAAATGCACCCTCTTGAGCTCTAAAGGTCATGCCCACCAAATTTGCAGGAATAGGATCGTTAGAATAAATAGGATCAATAATTGCATATTTCATATCGGGATTTTGAAGAGCCGCAACCTTGGCCACATCGCTAAATCTATACCCAATAAGCCAAATTAAATCTGAGCCCGCATCCTTAAGCCCTTCAAGATCAGATAAATAAGAATTTGATGAGGATTCTTTTAAAACAAGCTCAATTTTAAATTCTTCTTTAACTTTTTTTACGCCATTTAAAGCACTCTCATTAAAAGATTTATCATCAAAAGTTCCATCAATTATTAAAGATACCTTAGGAATTTCGCTCCCAAGACTACCTTTACCACTACAAGATAAAAAAACAATACTCTCAAGCAAAATCAACAACAATATTTTATTCATAAACTATTTCCCCTTTACAAACAAAGCTATATTTAAGTAGTTTATAACTTTGATTTAAATAAATCAAATGCATATTCACTATCAGGAACAATAATTTCTCCACTTATTATTTTATTTTCTAGATCAATAACTTCATCAACCAACCTATTGTTTAAAACATCGGGATCCTTAACAATTTCTATTACTCCTTCCTTTAACCCCCGATCAATAATAATTCCACCCTTAAAAACTCTATTATTAATATACTCTGATGAAATAGAATAAATAACCTTACCAATATCCTTAATTATTGAAGTAATAACATTTTGAGGCGCAATATATGATTGATCTTGATTTAAACCAATAACATAATATTTAGGTCCAAGCTCCTTAGCAGCGTCATAAACTCCAAGACCAGTTATACCAGCTATTGGAAAAATAACGCCTACTTTATCTTCTTTATACATGAATAGAGCCATTGCTTTGCCTTTCTCCTTATCAAAAAGAGAAGGTGCTTTTTTTGAAACTAATCTTAATTTAGGATTGGCATAAAAAATTCCAGCCTTAAAACCAAACTTAAAATCTTTTACATGCTCACTCATAGGACCTGTTAAAAATCCAATCTTTTCTTTTCTGCTCATCTTAGCAGCAATATACCCAGCTAAAAATGCAGCCTCTTCATTTCTAAACTTAATAGCCAAGGAATTCTTAGGAACTTGAATATCACCATAATCAAAAGCATCTATAATACCATAATAAATATCTGGACGTTCATAGGAAAGCTTAACTGACAAGTCAGAAAATCGGTATCCAATCAACCAAAAAAGATTTAAAGGATTTTTTTGAACCTCATAAGCATCCTCAGTCATTGCCTCATCAACAGTAAGAAGTCTTTTACCCTCAATAGGATAAGGTCTTAAAGATTTAGTTATAAGCTTTATTCCAAAATTATCCCTAAGTTTTACAACACCATCATGAACGCTTTGATTATAGCCTTTATCATAAAAGCTACCATGAGCCAAAACACCTACAACAACTTTGTCAGATTTAATAGACTTTTTATTAGATTTAAAACAAGCAAATACTAATAAAGATAAAGTAATAAAAATAAATCTTTTAAACAAAATTAATCCTCTCCTTATATTTTTTTTAAAAATTCTAAATTTTTTAAAAATTAAAATATTAACTTTATTTTACTAACAAGTAGTATTCTTTATTTATAAAATAAAATTTTAATAATCCCTTTTAAAAAAATACTTCTAGCATTAATAAAAACACAGTAGTAGGAAAAATAATTTTTCCTACATCACCATAATATCCAAATTTAAACCCTTTTGCAAGATTAATTTAAATTCAAATTACAACAATTAAAAAACCCTTTAAAACATCTTTAAAGAATTAAAAAGATTTTTCACAAATCAGCTCAATAAAAATCAAATTAATTTTCCATTTGCAAAACAAAGTTATCATAAGATACCTTGTCATAAGGCACTTTTATTATACCATTCATTATACTTTGCCCAATTTTCAATGATTTGTTATAAATCTCAGAATAATTTGATTTTAAGTTTTCATTTAAAACTAAACCAAGACCATCTTCTTTAAGCCCTAAAAACATGGTCTTGCCACCATCCAAAACTCCAGTTTCTAAATACTTTTTTGTTAAACTATACATCAATGAATCAACTTTTTTTACAGCAGAAACAATAACATTGTTAGGAGCAAGATATGATTGATCCTGATCGACTCCAATAATATAATGATCGGGCCCCAACTCTTTTGCGGCCTCAATTACCCCTATACCAGAAAGCCCTGCAGCTGCAAATATGATATCAACCCCATCTCGATACATATTAGATGCCGTTGAACGACCAAGTCCAAAGTCTCCAAATGTACCAACGTATTGAGAGACCACTTTAATATTAGAGTTTGCATACTTAGCACCAGCTTCATATCCATACATAAAAGATTCTAAAACTTTTCCCCTCACTCCTCCAACAAATCCAATCTTACCCGTTTTAGAAGCCTTCGACGCAAAGTATCCTGCTAAAAAAGCCACCTCTTCGGATCTAAAACTAATATTAAGAAGATTTTTGGGTATTTGAATTTCATCATAAACCCCTTCTATGATTGCATAATTAACAGAAACATTCTCGCTAGCTCTTTGAAAAAGAATGTCTGACAATCTAAACCCAATTCCCCAAATCAAATTTGAATTACCATCTTCTAAGTTTGCAATATCTCCTAAATAAGAATTGCCTGTAGATGCTTTTTCAATTATATTTATATTTAAATCTGCCTTTAATTTTCTTATCGCCTTAGAAGAACTTTCATTAAATCCTTTATCATCAAAAGCACCATCAACTATAAGCGAAACTGTTTTTGCCTCCGACTTGCCATCATCAGAGCTAGAACAAGCAACAATAAATAAAAAAATTAAAAAATAATAAACTTTTTTTAACATAAAAATATCCTCCTTGCTTTTAATAAAAAAATACAAAAAATAGATCTCATAATACACGGCATATAAACAAAAAAAGACACCTTAAAAAGGTGTCTTTTTACCATCTATAATGAGTAAAAGCTTTATTTGCTTCAGCCATTCTATGAGTATCTTCTTTCTTCTTGAAAGCAGCTCCAGTAGAATTATATGCATTTAAAAGTTCGTTTGACAACTTTTCTTTCATAGACCTACCGCTAGACTTTCTAGCAGCAAAAATAATCCACTTCATAGCCAAGGCTTCTCTTCTCTCTTCTCTAACTTCAACAGGAACTTGATATGTAGCACCACCCACTCGTCTACTTCTTACTTCTACCAATGGCTTAATATTATCTAAAGCTTTATAAAAAACAGCCATCTTGTCGCTTTCTTCAAGCTTATCGGCAAGCAAATCAATTGAACTATAAAGTATACTCTCGCTTATTGATTTTTTTCCATCATACATCATTCTATTTGCAAACTTTGCAACAATTCTAGAATTATATCTGGTATCAACAAAAACTTTCTTTTTGATTTTTTTATTTTTTCTTGACATATTTAATATTAACCCACCTTTCAGTTAAGCTTTAGGCTTTTTTGTTCCATACTTAGATCTACCCTTTTTCCTATTATTAACGCCAAGGGTATCCTTAGCTCCTCTAACAATATGGTACCTTACTCCAGGCAAATCTTTAACTCGACCACCTCTAATTAGAACCACAGAGTGTTCTTGTAAATTGTGTCCAATTCCTGGAATATATGCTGTTACTTCAAATCCATTTGAAAGTCTAACACGCGCTACTTTTCTTAAAGCTGAATTAGGCTTTTTGGGAGTTACGGTCATTACACGCGTACAAATTCCTCTTCTTTGAGGACAATTTTGAAGCGCAGGAGATGCGGTCTTCTCCGTTTGACTTTTTCTAGGCTTTCTAATTAACTGATTAATTGTAGGCATTTATCAACGCTCTCCTTTTCTTGAAACTATTAATAAAATGGTAGCAAATATATCACTTATTTTCAAGTTAAACTTCAGAATCGATATTTTCACTAACTTTAATTTTTTTATAAAGACCCATACCAGTTCCAGTAGGAATTAAATGTCCAATTACAACATTTTCTTTTAATCCCCTAAGATCATCTATTTTTCCAGCAATAGAAGCATCTGTTAATACTTTTGTTGTTTCCTGGAAAGAAGCTGCGGAAATAAAAGAATCTATATTAAGAGACGTTTTAGTTACTCCTATAAGAATTGGACTTGCTATTGCTGGCTCACCACCTTGTTCGATTACTTTTCTATTTTGCTCATAAAAAGTGTGCTTATCTACCTTTTGCCCATAAACAAAATTAGTATCACCAACTGCAACAATCTTAACTTTTTTCATCATTTGCTTGATTATCACACCAATATGTTTGTCATTAATGCTAACACCCTGTTTTCGATAAACATCCTGAATTTCTGCCAACAGAAATTCTTGTAAACTAATCCCACCTAAAATTTCAAGCACATCATGAGGATTAATTCTACCATCACAAAGCATATCTCCTGCTTTTACAACATCTCCATCTCTAACCAAAAGATGTTTTCCAGCTGGAATATAATGCTTATGTTCAACCCCATACTCATCTAAAATATTAATAAGCCTTTTACCTTTTTGAATTGATTTAAATTGTACAATTCCGCTTACTTTAGCCATTTCAGTTAAATTCTTAGGAATTCTTGTCTCAAAAAGATCATTAACACGAGGCAATCCCCCTGTAATATCTTGAGTTTTTTCAGAACCTTTAGAAAGTTTCGCAATAATATCTCCTATGTTAATACTCTGGCCATCTTCAACTTGAAGATAAGCATCACCTGGTAATACATAAGATGCAACCTCCATACCACTACTATCAATAATAAAAATTCTAGGATCAAGAGATTCAAAAACATTATCTGTAATTCTTTTTTCAACATTGCCTGTTTCAGTATTTATTTCCTCTTTAAGAGTAGTTCCTAAAATAATATCCTTAAATTTAATTTTACCCTTAACCTCTGCAATAATAGGCTCTGCAAATGGATCAAATGTACCAATAACTTTGCCTGATTCAACATAATCACCAACCTCTATTTCAAGCTTTGTACCCGCTTTCAAGGAAACTTCTTGCTCTTCTGACACTATGAAAAAATTATCGTCTCTTAATTTAACATAACCAATGTAAGAAGAGAGAATCTCTGAGCCCTTTTTATCAATAAACAAAGGAATTCCTTTTATTACTCTTTGAGAATCTAAAACTTTAATCTCTTTTATGTTCTTAATTTTTTCCTCATAAAAAACATTGATTATTTTTAAAGTTCCTTTTCTTGTGAAAAGAATTCCATTATCAACTCTAACATTAAAACCTTCTATGCCATTAAGTATGAAGGCATTCTTTAAAGATATTTTATCATCCTCACTGCCAGCCTGAGCAACTCCACCAATATGAAAAGTTCTCATGGTTAATTGAGTACCCGGTTGACCTATGGACTGAGCAGCAATTATTCCCACAGCCTCCCCAATATTAACAGGTTTGTTCTTAGAAAAGTCTCTACCATAACATTTTTGACAAACGCCATGCTCAGCTTCACACGTTAAAACAGATCTAATAACAAGTTTTTCAATACCAATTTTCTCTAATAATTCTATTTTAGCTTCTGAGATTTCTTCATTTGCATCTAAAACAATCTCGCCAGTAATTGGATTTTTTATTCTTTCAATAGAATAACTCCCAACAGCTTTTTCTTTCAAAGATTCTAATATTTCTTCACCATTTTTTACAGTCTCAACTTTTATTCCATTTATAGTTCCACAATCCTCTATTCTAACAACAACATCTTGAGCAATGTCTACTAATCTTCGAGTTAAATATCCAGCATCAGCGGTCTTAAGAGCAGTATCTGCTAGACCTTTTCTTGCTCCATTTGTAGATATAAAAAACTCTATCACAGAAAGACCTTCTTTAAAGTTAGAAATAATTGGAAGCTCAATAATATCCCCAGAAGTTTTTGCCATCAATCCTCTCATACCAGCAAGCTGTCTTATTTGATTCCTACTACCCCTAGCACCAGAATCTGCCATCATATATATAACATTAAATCCATCTCTATCTTTCTTTAAAATTTCCATCATCTTATTAGTAAGTTCTTCATTGGTCTTTAACCAAACAGAAACTACATTGTTATAACGCTCTTCGCCAGTAATAACACCTTTAGCATAATCATTTTGAATCTTAGCAATCTCTTTATTGGCCCTTTCTACATAAGTTCTTTTTTCATCAGGAACAATAATATCGCTCATACTAATTGTGCATCCAAACTTAGTGGCATACCTAAAACCAAGTTCCTTGATGATGTCAAGCATTTCAATTACGATAGAAGAACCATGAACTACATAAACTTTTGATATTAAAATTTGTAGCTCCAAATCACTAAGGGTTTTATTTACAAATTCAATTCCCTTGGGCAAAGCCTCATTAAATATAACCCTACCGGCCGTAGTTTTTTTGTACTCACCATGAATTTTTACATAAATAGAAGCATTGTAATCCAGACTCCTATTATTTATGGCAAGAATAACATTGTTAAAGTTTAAAAACTTTTTACCTTCTCCAACAACATTCTTTTTTTCCATAGTTAAATAATATAGGCCCAAAACAATATCTTGGGATGGAAAAACAATAGGATGCCCATTGGCAGGATTTAAAAGATTATTTGTTGAAAGCATTAAAGCCCAACTTTCAGCTTGTGCTGCCGGAGTAAGAGGCACATGTACCGCCATTTGATCACCATCAAAATCGGCATTGTATGCATGACAAACAAGAGGATGTAATTTTATTGCCTTACCCTCAACTAACACAGGTTCAAAAGCTTGAATTCCAAGTCTATGAAGAGTGGGTGCCCTATTTAAAAGAATAGGATGCTCTTTGATAACAAGATCTAAAATTTGCCACACCTCATCTACTTCTTGCTCTATTAAATTCTTTGCTCTTTTGATATTAAAAACAGCTTCACTCTCAATCAGTCTTCTTATCACAAAAGGCTTAAAAAGCTCAAGGGCCATTTTTGCAGGCAATCCACATTGATGTAGCTTAAGCTCAGGTCCAACAACAATAACAGAACGACCAGAATAATCTACTCTTTTACCAAGAAGATTTTGCCTAAACCTTCCCTGCTTACCTTTTAATGCATCGGAAAGCGACTTGAGAGGCCTACTAGATGAACCTTTGACAACCTTTCTTTTATGAGAATTGTCAAAAAGAGAGTCTACTGATTCTTGAAGCATTCTTTTTTCGTTTCTCACAATAATCTCTGGCGCATTAAGAAGAAGCAACTTTCTTAAACGATTATTTCTATTTATGACTCTTCTATAAAGATCATTAAGATCAGATGTTGCAAAGCGCCCCCCATCAAGCTGAACCATTGGCCTAATCTCTGGGGGAATAACAGGAAGAACTTCCATAATCATCCACTCTGGCTTATTGCCAGAAATTTTAAAATTCTCAATAATTTCAAGACGTCTTAAGAGTTTCTTATCAGTTTTATCATCTTTATCTATCATTTGAATTCTAAGCTTAGACGAAAGCTCATCAAGATCAAGATTTTCAAGAAGAGTTTTAATAGCCTCAGCCCCCATTGAAGCATTAAAAGACATACCATATCGCTCTCTAGCTTCTATGTACTCATCTTCATTTAAAAGCTGCATTTTTTTAAGATCAGTATCGCCCGGTTCAATTACTACATATTTTTCATAATAAAGAATAGAATTCAAACTAGATGCTGTAATATCAAGCAAAAGCCCAATCCTAGAGGGTATATATTTGTAATACCAAATATGAGCAACTGGGGCTGCTAGCTCAATATGCCCCATTCTTTCACGTCTAACCTTAAAATGGGTAACCTCTACATTACAACGATCACAAATAATACCTTTATATCTGACCGATTTAAATTTACCACAATAACATTCCCATTCCTTTGTAGTACCAAAAATCCTTTCACAAAAAAGCCCATCTTTTTCGGGTCTTAAAGTTCTATAATTAATAGTTTCGGACTTTTTAACCTCTCCATAAGACCAATTTCTAATTTGATCGGGAGACGCTATTTTAATTTTTATTCTTTCAAAATCTTTTATCTCTTTCATAAAAACTCCAAAAACCTAGCTTTTATTAATCAATTCTTCTTCTTTTTCTGTCAAAGGAACCTGATTCCCAGCATCATCATAAATTGACAAATCAAGTCCAAGCCCTCTAAGCTCTTGCATTAGCACATTAAAAGACTCAGGAATCCCTGATACATTAGTAGGAACGCCTTTTACTATATTTTCATATATTTTAACTCTGCCTGACATATCATCAGATTTAACTGTTAAAAGTTCTTGAAGGGTGTGCGCCGCACCATAAGCTTCAAGAGCCCAAACCTCCATTTCTCCAAGTCTTTGCCCACCAAATTGAGCCTTTCCTCCAAGAGGTTGCTGAGAAACAAGAGAATATGGGCCTGTTGATCTTGCGTGCATTTTATCATCAACAAGATGGTGTAGTTTAAGCATGTAAATCACCCCAACCATTACTTCATTTTCGAACGGCTCTCCTGTATAACCATCATATAAAATTTCTTTAGAAGTTGGATTAAATCCAGCAGTTTTTAATTTTTCCTGAATTTGTTCATTTGTAGCAGATTCAAAAACAGGAACATTATAAGATTCACCAAGATATTTACCAGCAAGGCCTAATTGAGATTCCATTAACTGTCCGATATTCATTCTAGATGGAACTCCCAAAGGATTTAAGCATATATCAAGAGGGGTTCCGTCTGCAAGATAAGGCATATCTTCAACAGGAAGAATCTTTGCAACAACACCCTTATTACCATGTCGTCCAGCCATTTTATCGCCCTCTTTAAGCTTCCTTTTTTTGGCAACATAAACTTTAAGTATCTCCTCAACTCCAGGAGAAAGATTACCAACATCCTCTTTGGTAATCCTTTGAACATCAATAACTGTACCTTCAGTACCATGAGGAACTTTTAATGAATTATTTTTAACATCTTTTGCTTTTTCTCCAAAAATGGAAGTTAACAGTCTAAATTCAGGAGTAATGTCTCCTTCTGACTTTGGAGTAACTTTACCAACCAGAATATCACCGGGCTTTACATAAGTTCCTATCCGTATAATCCCATTTTCATCCAATTTATTTAATATCTTTTCACTAACATTAGGTATATCTCCTGTAACTTTCTCAGGACCAAGTTTAGTTTCTCTTACCTCTATGCTAAATTCTTTGATATGAATAGATGTATAAAGATCTTCCTTTACAATTCTATCAGAAATTAATATAGCATCCTCATAATTAAATCCATTCCAAGGAATAACTCCTAGCAATAAATTATTACCAAGAGCAAGTTCTCCATATCTAGTAGCAGGACCGTCAGCTATTATCTCGCCCCTTTCAACTTTTTGACCCTCTTTAACTAAAACGGATTGATTAAAACAAGTGTCTTGATTTGTCCTTTCATACTTAACAATATGATATTCATCTAAATCTTTAGCATTCTCTGCCTCAAAAGGTTTAACAACTATCTTACTACTTGTTGCAAGAATAACTTCCCCACTTCTTTTAGCCTTAACAACTACTCCTGAATCCTTTGCAACAACGCTTTCCATACCCGTACCAACAATAGGAGGCTTAGGGAAAAGCAAAGGTACTGCTTGTCTTTGCATATTAGAACCCATAAGAGCTCGATTTGCATCATTGTGCTCAAGAAAAGGAATTAACGCCGAAGATACTGAAATTAGCTGCCTAGGAGAAACGTCCATATAGTCTATATTTGTGGGACTTGTTGTAGTATAATCACCAGAAATTCTAACAGAAACTAAATCTTCAAGATACTTTCCATTAGAATTAAAAGCAGCATTAGCCTGAGCAATACACTTTTTCTCTTCGTCAATAGCAGATAAATATTCTAATTGGTCCGTCACCACTCCATTAACAACTTTCCTATAAGGAGTTTCTAAAAAACCATAATCATTAACTCTAGAATAAGTAGCCAAAGAAACAATAAGTCCAATATTTGGCCCTTCAGGGGTTTCAATAGGACACATTCTACCATAATGAGTATAATGCACATCTCTTACTTCAAATCCTGCCCTATCTCTTGAAAGTCCTCCTGGTCCAAGAGCATTAAGACGCCTTTTGTGAGTAAGCTCAGCCAAAGGATTGACCTGATCCATAAACTGTGAAAGCTGACTGGTTGCAAAAAATTCTTTAACAGCAGATACAATAGGCTTAACGCTTATTAATTCTTGAGGCTTTAGATTAAAAACTTCCTTGTTAGACATTCTATCTTTAGCAATTTTTTCAACTCTTGACATCGCGCCTTTATATATATTAGTAAGAAGCTCACCAACAGAACGAACCCTTCTATTTCCTAAATGGTCAATATCATCAAGAATATCATGGCCTTCATATATTCTTAAAAGATGAGATATGGTGTTAACAATATCATCCATAGTTAAAACCGATGTAGTTAAATCATCAAATCCAAATTTTTTAGAAAGTTTATACCGCCCCACACGTCCAAGATCATATCTTCTTTCAGAAAAGAATATGGTTTTTAAATCGTTTTCAGCATTATCAATTGATATTGGCTCACCGGGAAAAAGAGAACCATAAACAGCTAGCATAACTGATTCTTTTGGAAGCTCTTTAGAGCCATCCTTTAAAGCAAAGAAAGCATCCTCTTTTTCAAGACAATTTAGAATAACATTCGAACTTACAAAGCGCTTTCCAGAAATATCATTATAACCATCAAAATCAACAAGCTCTATTTCATTTACTCCATTTTGTAAAAAATCTTCAACATCTTGCAGAGTAATTTTATCTCCTGCACGATAATACATATTCTCTCTTATGTTAATACTCTTAGCTAAATATTGCCCTGGAAGATCTCTTTTTGTACCGTCTTCAACTTTAATTTTTTTAATATTGTAAAAAGTTTCTATTATTTTTTCTCTCGTATCAAACCCTAAAGCTCTTAAAAAAAGAGTTATAAGTATTCTTTTTTTTCTATCTATTTTTACATAAAGATAATCTTTTTTTGAATCAATCTCAAATTCTAACCAAGAACCACGATAAGGAATTATTCTAGCAGAATACAAATCTTTTTCTTTATAAAAAACAACTCCTGGGGATCTGTGAATCTGAGAAACAACAACCCTCTCAGCCCCATTAATAATAAAAGTGCCTCTTTCTGTCATTAAAGGAATAGTTCCCATGTATACGTCTTTTTGCCTTATTTCCCCAGTAGTCAAAAATTGCAAATTCAATCTTACTTTTAAAACAGCCTCATAACTTTGACCCTTTCTTTTACATTCTTTTTCTGTAAAATTAAGGGCATCGTTTTCTATATAGTATCTTTCATACTCAAGAGCAACATCACCATTTCCACTTTTAATGGGAAATATATTTCTAAAAACAGACTCAAGGCCCTCATTAAGTAAAGGTTTTTTACTTTTTAATTTATCAAGTTGTAAAAATTTTTCATAAGAATTTAATTGTATTTCTATCAGGTTAGGTAGGTCTAAAATCTCATCAGCTCTTCCTTGTCCCAGATGAACTCTTTTTATCATTAAAAGACTCCTTTTTTAAGACATAACAAGCCGCACATCATAACGACATGCGGAATAACAACTTTGATATATTTTTAATTTTTTATTTAACTTCAACTTTTGCGCCAACTGCCTCAAGTTTCTTTTTTAATTCTTCAGCATCTGACTTAGAAAGACCTTCTTTAATAGCTTTAGGAGCGGCTTCAACTAACGCCTTAGCTTCTCCAAGACCAAGTCCTGTAATAGCTCTAACTTCTTTTATAACATTTATCTTGCTATCACCAAAAGACATAAGAATTACATCAAATTCGGTTTGTTCTTCAGAATCAGCCGAACCTACTGAAACAGCTCCCCCTACACCAGCAGCAACAGCGGCAGTTACTCCAAACTTTTCCTCAATAGCTGTTACAAGGTCAACAACTTCCATAGTTTTTGCACCTTCAAGCCAGGTTAAAATATCTTCTTTATTTAGTGCCATATTAACTCCTTATATATTTTCATTTCACAGTGATAGCATGCACTCAAAAATTAAGACTAACACTGTCATGTTAATTTTTAACATCAGCCAAAGCTTTCAATGTTCTTGCAAGCTTAGAAACTGGCGCTTTTAACACGCTAGCAAATAAAGAAATAGACTCTTTTTTGGTAGGAAGCTTGCTGTAAGCTTGAACCTTAGCCTCATCATAAAACTCTCCTAATACAAAACCGCCCTTTACTTTTAAAGTACTACTTTTTACAAAATCATAAAAAATTTTTGCTATTACATTAGCTTCTTCTAATGCAGTAACAACAACTGTAGGGCCAACCAAACAAGAATCAACAACATTAATATTCTTTTCTTTTAAAACCATCTTCATTATATTGTTTTTAACAACTTTTAATGATCCATGTTCGCCTTCTATTTTATTGCGAAGTTCTGTTAACTGAGCTACATTTAAACCTCTATAATCTAAGAAAAAAAGATTTTGTTTGCTATCTATAAACTGTTTTAATAAATCAAACATTTCCAACTTTTTAGCATTTATCTTTGCGCTCATAATGTTACCTCCAAACAAAATTAACTTTTATAGAAGGCCCCATAGTAGATGAAATATAAATACTATCTATAAAAGCTCCCTTTAAGTCACTCGGTCTTTTTTTAACAACTTCCTTGACAAATTCCTCATAATTTTCTTTTATCTTTTCATTGTCCATAGAAGATTTACCAAAAGAAAAGCTTATTACACCATTTTTATTTGCCCTAAATTCTGTTCGACCCTTTTTAAGACTGTTGATTGCATCTTTAAGATTATTTGTGACTGTTTGAGTCTTTGGATTGGGCATTAAACCCCTTTTCCCTAAAATAGGACCAAGTCTTCCAACATCTTTCATCATATCAGGAGTTGCAACAACAACATCAAATTCATCCCAACCGCTTTTAATCTTATTTATAAGATCATCATCGCCAACATAAGTTGCACCAAAAGCTCTAGCTTCATCTGCTCGATCACCTTTTGCAAAAACAAGTATTCTTTTTGGCTTCATAAACTGATTTGGCAAAACTATAGTGTCTCTAACAGTATGATTTTTTTTTAAATTAAGGTTAATAGATATATCTATAGTTTCATCAAATTTGGCAAATTTAATTTCTTTCAACAGCAAAATTGCATCTTCAATGTTATAAAATTTATTCTTATCCACTTTAGAAAAAGCTTCAATATATTTTTTACCCTTTTTTGACATTATTTCTCCACCTCAACACCCATTGAACGTGCACTTCCTGCAATAATTTTAAACGCTGCTGATTCTGACTTTGCATTTAAATCAGACATTTTAATTCTTGCTATCTCCATCAACTTTTCTTTTGATATGGTTCCAACTTTATCTGTATTAGATTTCTTAGATCCTGATTCTATCCCAATAGCTTTTTTAATTAAAATCGAAGCTGGGGGAGTCTTTACAATAAAAGAAAAACTTTTATCACTATAAACAGTAATAATAACAGGAACCACAATGCCGGGATCCATCTTTGCGGTTCTCTCATTAAATTCCTTTACAAACTGAGGACCACTAACTCCATGAGGTCCAAGCGCTTGCCCTATTTTAGCTCCTGGAGCCGCTTGAGCAGCTGGAACCTGCAATTTAATCCAAGAAATTGCTTTTTTTTTTGCCATATAATCTCCTTATGGTAGTAACGCCTTCAAAGCTCCCATTAGTATTAAATTTTAAATCTTTTCTATATGTTGGAAATCAACTTCAACAGGCGTTGATCTTCCAAAAATTTGAACTGCAACTTTTAATTTCTTTCTTTCATAATCAATAGAACTAATAAGTCCTTCAAAGGAGTCAAAAGGTCCGCCTTTAATTCTAACTCTTTCTCCTTCTTCAAAGTCATAAAGCATAAAAATAGATTTATTTGCTTTAATCTCACCAGTAAGCATAAAAACACTTTTTACTTCTTCATCATTAATAGGAATAGGCCTTTGCCCCTTACTAACACCAACAAAATTAATAACGCCTTGAACTTTGATAATATTAGCAATAATATCTTTCCAGCCTACTTCTGGAAGATCTAGCTCAATAAGAATATAGCCTGGCCAAATTTTTCTCTCCCTTATTCTTTTCTTGCCATTTCTTATCTCTTCTACTTTTTCAATAGGAGCCTTAACATCTAATACCACACCGCCAAAAACACCTTCATTTATTAAAAGCCTTATGTCCTGCTCTATCTTTTTCTCATATTGAGAATAAGTTTGAACTACATACCAAGCTCTAGACATAATTTACCCTTCTTATAATAAAACTAAAATACATAAGTTACAACAAGAAACATAAGATAATCGACTATACCCAAGAAAATTGAAACAAATAATACCAGCCAAAAAACTTGCTTTCCATTTCCAACAACTTCATTATACTTAGGCCACGTTACCTTCTTAAGCTCTAAGATACTATCTTTGATAAACCTAAACACTTTAAAGCCTCACTTTAATTCTAACAACAGGTCAGGAGGGATTCGAACCCCCAGCATACAGTTTTGGAGACTGTCGTTCTACCGTTGGAACTACTGACCTATTATTTATTATTTTATTTTTCCTTCTTTATGAAGAGTGTGTTTTCGTAATTTTGGACAATATTTCATCAATTCTAACTTTTCTTGCTTATTGCGTCTATTCTTAGTAGTGGTATAATTTCTAATTCCTGTTTCTTCACAAATCAAAGATATAAGCTCAACAGCTCCTTTGCCCTTCTTTTTACCCATATAACAAAACTCCTAACTACCAATAAAAGCCCTCAATCGGACTTGAACCGACGACCCCCACCTTACCATGGTGGTGCTCTACCAACTGAGCTATAAGGGCACTAATTCCCTATAAAACTCTTTATTATCTTAGTTGATTGTTTAGAAAAAAACAAGTACTAAATTTAATTTTCTTACTTTATTACAACAAGTTTTCCATCTTGCAGAAGTTTAATGTTGTTACTATTTGAAAACAACTTATTAATAGAATACTCATCAAGTATAATATCTGTATTATTTTTACCATAAATACTTTTGGCAACCAATTTTAAAGGACGATGTCCAACCCTATTTTTATTATTATAAAGAACATCGTTGCTATACTCAAGCATTCCCCATTTTTTCAAAGCCTCTGAAGAAACCATTCTCTTATCAAAATATGGCCTAATGTTTTCATCATAAATTTTGATAAAAAAAGAGTCTTCTAATTTTTTAGAACCAGAAGTATTATTGTAGACTTCGCCTACATAAATCACAATTCCTGTATAATCGGTTTTATCAACATCAGAATTTACTAATGGATAAAAAGCTTTATAAGGAGTTTCATGTGAAAAAAATAAATTTATAAAATCGGGGAAAAGACTAAGCTCATACCTAACAGTAAGACTTCTTAAATCTTCTGAATATTTTATATAAGACCTTTTCAAAATACTATTAGGACCTGAAAAATTAAGTATCAAGCTGGGATTCAGGTCAAAATAATTCTTAAAAGTATTTTCAGAATCCATAATTATCTTAAAAAGAGATTCTCTTATTAACGTGTCTTTAAAATCATTAATGGTTGCTATTAATTTAGACGCTGTATTTAAACCCACTGGTCTAAATTCATTTTCATTAATTTCCTTAACAATGTCAAAACAAATAACCTTCCTATCCCAATCGATTATTCTGTGCACACTTGTCTCAGCAGCTTCATCCTTTATTATGGAAACATTAGAATAAAGTAGAAATAAATAACTAAAAAGAAACTTAAGAAAATGCATTATCTCCTTCCTATTATTTTTTACCTAAATACACGCCTATCCAAGTCCAGCCATTATTAATTTCTGGATCTTTAGGATAAACAATTCTTTTAAAAACAAAATACCATTCATGAATATGGTCCCAGCCCCTTGACTCAAGATAAGATATATCGTCACTAGAATCTGCCTCAAGATGCTTTGCAAATTGTATTCCGTTTTTTCTTCTCCCCCCAAGCCTAATCATAGTGGTTAAAAAGCTATTAGTATTAATGGAATTACTCTTTCCACCCTTTTGATCCCAGCTTTGAATAAAAAAATTATTCTTATCTCTTATATTAAGCAATTTAGAAGTATTACCAGAAAGAACAAAATTTTTAACATCCTGGATTAAATCTCCTAAATTTCTATAAACAACAAACTCTGGATTATTAAAGTAATTAATTTTTGTAACAACATTAAAATAGTCTCTAGAATCTATTTTTAAATGTGCCCTTGGAATTGAAAGAAATTTTTTATAATAAAAATAAGATTCATCGTAATCTTGAACATCTTCCAAACTTAGCGCAAGATTATAAAAATAATTACCCTTTTCCTCATTATTTAAATTATCAATCCCCATATTTAATATAAATTTGTAATAATTGATTTTATCGATTGAATCAATATTTAAATTGACAATCTTTTTAGCAACCCTTGTTTTCATTGAATGGTTTTCATAAACATAATCATCAAAATTATCAACAACACGCTTGTAAATATTAAAAGCTACAAAATCTTCTCCCATGGAATCATAAATATTGCCCATTAAATAAAGATACAAAGGATAATATTCTCTAGATTCATCATCAATAATTCCATTATTTACAATTTCTAAAGCATCTTCATAATTTTTATTTGCAATATATATGTTAACAACTCTATCAATAATAAGAAATTTATCTAATCTATTTTTATTAGAAGATTTTAAAAGATGTGTAAGATTTTGAATCTCGCTTTGCTTTTGGTTGCAAGAAGTAAATAAAAACAAAATCAAAATAAATTTAGCAATTTTGACCAATAGATTCATAAGAGTATTTTACAATATAAACTACACATAATAAAATGCACACCTCAATTTAAAAAGTTGTCAAAATTTTTATAAATACTAACTTAACATCACCACATTTTACATTAACACCAATGTAAAAATATTAAAACAACAAAACTAAAGCCTAAATTTAAAATTTAGCATAAAACTCCAATATAAAAAAATAGTAAAAATCATTTCATAACTGACAATTATGACCACAAAAACGTTGAAAAATAATCTTATAATGACCTATAATAAATGTTAATTTAATACCTATTTAAAAAGCAATCGTCTAAAATTAAACACTTTATTAAAGGAATACAAAACTCACAAAACATGAAAAAAGAATTCATTATGCTTTTACTGTTATTGCAAACAATAATGAATTTAAACTCAATAAATACTAATACAAGTACTTCAATAGTAAAAGAATTGCAAAAAAATTTATATATTTTCAATAGCAAAGAATATCAAAAAGATAAAGACACTTTAAATGAATTTATAAATTCAATAAATATAAATGACAAAGAAATCTTACAAAGTTTAGAAAAAATCAAAAATGAGCTTTTTATAATATCTGTTTTTTTCAACAATAAAAAAGGGATTTTAATTGCACTAAATCTTGGAGCAGAAATAAACTTTAAATATAAAATATCTCCAATTTCAATTTCAATAATAAACAATGAATTTGAAATCACAAAAATATTGATAGATTACGGAATAAGCCTTAATCAAATAGATGATACAGGTTATTCTCCAATATTTTGGGCAATATATACTAATAACGAAAAAATATTTGAATTTTTAAAAGAAAGCGGAGCTGATTTAAGTTTCACACTTAAAAATAGAAAAACACCAATGCAAGCCGCAATAGAAACAGAAAATATAAAACTAATTAAATCTCTGGAAAAGAAAAAAATTTACATTGACGACAATTTCAAAAAAAAACTTAAAAAGCTTAAAAACAAAGAAATAGTTCGAATTTTAGTAAAATAGAAAATAAATTCAATACCCATCAGATGCTTGGATATTTTTATCTTTATCAATAAGATCCTTGTATATAAAAGATTTTTTAGCAAGCGTCTCTTTTAAATTTTTAGAAAAGGGTAAATTCCTCCACATTATTCCGCGTACTAATTTCTCAAGTTTTTGAATTCCTTTACTTTCTTTTTCTATCCAAAGAAAATAATCTTCTAAAAAAAATTTTTTAACATTTCCCTTTTTAATAAATTTAACATAATAATCGTAATATTGGCCTGTAATTCCTGTTTCCATCCACCTAAAAGAAGCTTGCTCTTTTGCAAGTTCCCAAACAAAATCACCAATACCCAAAATAACCGCCTTTCTTAAGTTTTTAGCATACATAGGTATTAATATTTTACCCCTACCATTTGCTCTGTTTTTAACATCAATTGATTCCCAACAAATTCCTTTATCACCATAAGAAGGTATTAATATAAAATAAGGAACTACTCTGAGCAAATCTCCTCTATACGCTTTTTGAAAAAGTCTAGGCTGAATATCTTCGATTTCCCAAACAAGCTGCATAATTCTTTCTCTACTTCCAAAAAATTGAGGGTTAGCAACTACATTATTTTTCAAAAGAATAGGAAAATGATTGCCTCTTGGCCCTATCGCAAGTTTATTGGCGCTTCTGATAACTTCAACTTCATCATGTGCAATAGTTGATTCAGTAGACATCCCAATATTATTCATTTTATTTTGAATTTCAAAAAGCTCTCTGTTAGTATCTTCAATTTTATTAATAAAAACATTAATATCCCGATTTGATTTAATAAGATCATCAACATAATTACTAGCAAAATTTAAAGGCTTTAAAATCGAATTAGGATAAGAACTCTGCACTCCGTATTCAGTCATATAAGTTAAATCGCTTTGACTATTATTTGAAAATAAAAATTCAAACATGCTTCTTAACTTACTAAGAGCCTCTTTTCTGATCTTATCAGTTCTCTTAAGGCTACTTTTTGCAAAATCAATATTTGCCAAAAGTTTTTCTTTCTTATTAAGTAAAACTTTTTCCATATCTTCTTCTTTAAAATTATCCGTTGGCAAATCGGTTGCTAATCTACTAAGCTTAAAATTATTAACCCCATAAAGCCATTCATCAAAATAAATAAAAGACTCATTATAATGATTGTCCCAAATAGTTTTTGAAATTAATAGCTGAATTTCAGATCCAAGTGCATTTGGAATAAGTGCGGCAAATCTAAATAAAATTTTCTGCTCCATGGTCAATTTTGAAATGTTTTTTGCAATTGATCTGAGAAAAGACCAATAAATGTTAATCACTTGATTATATTTTAAAACCCTATCAACCTCTTCTGACTGCGGATTTAAATAATCTACCAAAACTTTATGAAGCTTAAAGCCAATTTCTTTACTGCTTGAAATAAGATTTTTATAAAAATCTTTAGTAAAAAATTGCTTATCATGCTCCTCTAAAGTTAAAATATTTGGCAATCTCGAATTTAAATCTGTATCTACAGAATCAGGATACTTATACAAACTACCCCCAAAAACACCCACAAGCAATATAGCGACACAAGTACAATTGTAACTCTAAAGTTTATATTTACAAAAAAATTTAGTACTATTTATTATACACAGTGTACCTTAAATCTCTGAAAGGAGAAGTCATATGAATATAAAAATCAATTTTTTTTTCACTTTGCCTATTGGAATCTTTTTAGGATTGTTTTTCCCTCTTGGAATTTATAGCTCCTTATCACATGCTTTTATAAGATTATCATACTTATCTCTTATTCCCTTTTTAATATTTTCAATTCCATTAGGAATTGAAAATATTATTGAAAATAAAAACTTTAAAAAGCTTTTTGGTAAAACAATTTATTATGGAATTTTAACTAACCTATCTGGAGTTGCTGTATCAATAATAGCTGCAACAATATATCTTCCGCAAAGAATTCCAATACTAGAAAAAACAATACAAAATACATGTTTTTTTGAAAAAGAAGCTTTACTAGAAACATTCTTTCCAAAAAATATTTTCAAAATATTTACATCTAGCAATCCAAATCTACTAAGCATTTACATGATTTCAATAATAATAGGCACAAGTTTTTATTATGCAAAACAAAAAGGCAGAATAGCTAGAGAACTGATGCTAAGCGCATCCAATCTTTTTTACCATGCAAATGGGTTTATTGTAAACATATTAAATATAGGGATCATTTTTATAACAGCAAATTACGCTGCAAACTTAAAAAACTTCAAAGATTACCCAAATTATACAAACAGCATAACATTCTTTTTGGCATGGACAATTATAATTTTATTCGTAATATTGCCAACAATTAGTTATAGATTAACAAAAAGTTTTAAAATGATATATAAAGGCATTTTTGTATCATTTCAAAACATAATATTTTCAGGACTTGCAAAAGATTCTTATTCCCCTTATGTGATATTAATAGAAGATATTAAAAACGAAAGAATAAATATAAAAAAATCCATAATTATAAACATACCTTTAATAAATTTTGTATCTAAATTTGGCACTATTTTTGTTTCAGTAATATCATTTTTTATAATTTTAAAATCATATTCTAGCTTACCCATTTCTATTTATGAAATAAGCTATATGAGCACTTTATCATTTGTTTTTGTCTTTGCATTTCCTCATATACCAAATAGTTTAATTTATATAATTACAATGCTTTGCTCTACATATACAAAAGGAATAGAGCTAAATGTTTCAAACATAACACCAATGCTGCCGATATTAATCTCTTTGGCTTTACTAATCGACTTTGCTTTTAACATTGCAATCATTCATATAATAAACTTCAAAGAATTAAAAGATCAAGAAAAAATTAATTAAAGCTAAACAAATTAATAGGATTTGGCAAATAAAACAAAATATTTAGCTTTAGATGAACAATAAATACAAGTCATGCCTGTTAAATCTCTGGCCTTAAAATCATCGGGGATACATCTTATTGTGGCTTTAGTTTCATTTTTAATAATATTTTCACAATTCAAACTGCCACACCAACAAGAAAGCACAAATCCAGAATAATCATTCACATAGGCTTTGAATGTCTCATAACTATCCTTACTGCTTCTAAAAATCTCCTTAGTATTCAAGATCCTAAAATTTAATGCTCTTTGAAATAAATCTTTTTGCATCAAATCAAGCTCTACCTTAACCTTGCTTATAAGAGAATCAAGTGATATTTGATACTTAAATTTTCTGTCTTTATCTCTTCTTGAAATAGTAACGGAATTTAAAAGGACATCATTTATCCCCACTTCAAGGCGTATTGGAATTCCTTTAAACTCGGCAGATGAAAATCTAAATCCCGGAGAACTTCTAACGTCCTTATCAATTTCAACCCTAAATTCTGCTTTTTTTAAAGCATCCACAACACAATCAGAATAATCTAAAATTTTTTTATTAATCTCATCTTCTTTTTTAAAAATAGGAATAACAATAATTTCTATTGGAGCAATGCGAGGCGGCAAAACTAAACCTTTCTCATCAGAATGAACCATAATCAAAGCACCAATCAATCTGGTAGAAACACCCCAGCTACTAGCAAATACATGCCGCATCTTGCCATCTTTGTCTTGAAATTTTACATCAAATGCCTTTGCAAAATTTAAACCTAAATAATGGGATGTAGCGGCTTGAAGCGCTTTTTTATCTTGCATTAATGCCTCAATTGAATAAGTAGAAACAGCCCCCGCAAATTTTTCCTTTTCAGATTTTTTACCACAAAACACCGGAATGGCCAAATAGTCTTCTATGAATCTTTTATATACATCTAAAATAAGTAAAGTTTCTTCTAATGCCTCCTCTTCGGTAGCATGAGCAGTATGTCCTTCTTGCCATAGAAATTCGGTAGTGCGCAAAAAAGGCCTTGTTCTCTTTTCCCAACGAACAACATTTGCCCATTGATTAATTTTAAGAGGAAGATCTCTGTAAGACTTAATCCACTTACTATACATATTCCAAATAATTGTCTCAGAGGTAGGCCTTAAAACCAAAGGCTCTGCCAAACTCTCTCCACCAGCATCCTTAATAATAGCAAACTCGGGTGAAAATCCATCAATATGATCCTTTTCTCTTTCTAAAAAACTATAAGGAATAAGCATAGGGAAATATGCATTCTCGTGTCCCGTCTCTTTAAATTTTTTATCAAGTATACTCTGAATTTTACTCCAAATAGAATACCCATAAGGCATAATTACCATACATCCTTTTACAGGACTGTAATCAGCAAGTTTTGCTTTCTGGACTATATCTAAATACCATTTAGAATAATCATCTTCTTTTGATGCTATAAAATCACTCATAAATTATCCTCAATAAAGCATTTCACTTCTTTAAAAAACTAAATAATTATATTCAATATTTTTTAACTTCAACCATAAACCGTTTATACCTATTTCCATAAGAATTTAACATGATTTTTTCCAAAACAAAAACAATTCCATCTTCATTTGGAAATAAAACAATCTCTCTTATTCTGTAATCAATAACATTCTTTCTATAATAATTTCCTCTTCCAACAGTCAAATGCTTTTCTAGAGTTGAATTACAATATCTGACAGATAAAAAAATATTAAAAGAAGAAGAAAGTTCTTGGGAATTAATATCCTTATTTACAAAAACTTGATATTCGTTTCCTGTTTTAAAATCAACAAAATTTAAAAAATCTGTTTCTGGAATTTCACTTTTTACATAAAAATAAATTTCACGCCCTCTTCTTAAATGATTAATTTTAAATTCTTTAACTTTAAAATTAATCATCTTTAAAAGCTCATAAAGACTTTTATCATAACTGTCTGAATACCCAATGTGCTCTTTAAAAGTCTTAGAATGTACTCCAGAGTTTGCAAAATTATTTTTAACAACATCAACAAAGTATGCAGCAGAGTAATAATATCCATTTTCAAAACCATATTCGCCAAACATAAAATACCGATCATTATTAGAAAATCCTAAATTTTTAAAAAAAATATTTTCTGGAAACCCCAACAGAAAAGAAAAAAAATAAAAAAAAACGATATATAGTTTAATCATAAGCTTTGTATAAGTTTAATAACAATAAATTATCTACTAAATCTTATTTATAATTAATTTAGCCTTACTTAAAATAATATCAAAACAGCATTTCAAATTCAAAACTTTGATATACTATTTGTTTATAGATTAAAAACTTAATATTTAAATTTTTGGGATAAATTTTTGAAAAAAAGAATTAATGGCCTAAAGTTAGCTTCAAAAAGCTTGAGGCAAATAAAGTTTTTTTGCCATAGTTTTATAATAAAACATTGCAAAAAAACTTATTTATTGCAAATTCATAAATTTATATTTTTTTCAAAGGCCAAAAAATCAAAACAAAAATATCTTCCCAAAAATCCTTTACAAACAAACAAGATTAACATCAATATACAGTCAAGTAGTATAATAATAGCTGTATTTGTGATTAAAAATTTTTTGATAACCAAAACCTTGATAAACAAAGCGATAAAAAATTCAACAATAAAGTTTTGCTATCAAAATAAGCAAATAAATATCAATATTTTTAATTTTTTATGCTTTATTAAAAATATTGTAAAAATAATTTCTAAAATTGAAAATAAAAAAGGAGAATTTCAATGAGAATGCTATTAGCAACAATAATACTTATATTAACAACGGGTTTATTAGCTGCACAATCCAAAAGCAAAAGTATGACTGAAGATGACTTTGATTTTGATAAACTTCTTGCAAAAGAAGAGTCTGTGCGCCGTTTATTTGGCATAGGTTTTGGAGTTGGATATCCACTTGCAAACATTACAATATCTGTTCCATATGTAGACATAGACCTTGGGTACGGAGGATTCGTAGGGCTTAAACCCAACAATTTCTTGCCCTATGTTGTGATGGGTGTAGATCTTCTATTTAAAGATGAAATACACAAAAACACTATGATTTCTGGAGGCATTGGAATAGGTGCAGATTGGTCAAAAGGAAGTCCTGAAAAATCAAATGAAAAACTTGAAGAAGAGGAAGAAAATGAAGCACAACAAGTAGCTTCTCTTCAAAATAGAATAGGGGTTGTGATAAGATTGCCTTTGGTAATAGAGTACAGCTTTCTTAAAAATATTGTGATTGGATTTAAAGCTGTTGCTACTATTGGAACAACTATGCTACTTGGCAGCCCAATGTCATTTGAAGGAGCTAGATTTAATTTCTTAGGCACAGGCTTTATAAAAATATATATATAGTGGAGAATAAATGATAAAAATTTTTAAAAAAATATACATTTTAACATTAGTATTAGGTATGGCACACCTTTCTTTTGCATCTGACAATTATATGGTCAGATGCAGCAAGGAAGAAGATTCAACCACCTGTATCGCAAAGCTTAAAGAAATAAAAGAAAAGAAAAATTATGACTTATTTTCAATGGGCATTGGAATAGGAGATCCTATTGCAAATATTATGATTACAATTCCTTATATAAATATTGATTTTGGATATGGAGGTTTTATTGGCCTTAAGTCAAACAATTTTGAAAATTATCTAAATGGTGGAATAGACGTTATTTTTAAAAAGCAAATTGGACAATATATGAAAATTGGCGGCGGCATTGGAATAGGTGCGGATTGGTCAAAAACATCCCTTATACCCCCTAATGAAGAAGAAGAAACTGATTATGAGAGAATAGGCGCTGTTATAAGAATTCCTTTTATAATGGAATATAATTTTGCAAAAAATTTATCCATAGGATTCAAAATTTATCCTGCAGTAGGGCCAACAATATTACTAACAAAACCAAGCATTTTATTTGAAGGAATTAAATTCAATTTTTTTGGATTTGGATTCATAAAATTTGCATTTAATTAACCAAATAATTAAATTGGTAATTAAAATTAAGCTCGCATAAGCAAGCTTAATTTTAATTAAAACCAGCAATAAAAGCTTCGCCGTCCCCATCAATAAACAAGTTTTCTGCTTTTTTACCTATAAATATGCTCTCACCTTTCTTAAGATTTAAGGATTTATTTATACTCACGCACCCATTTAAAACTAGCAAGACCATTGCACTATTTCTATTAATACAAATGTTCTCATTTATTTTTTTTTGAATCAATTTCAAATTAGTATTTGGAAGTCTAAATACGCTAAAATTATCTTGAAAATCGGGATTTAAAAATGATAACTTTCCTTCCTCAAATTGACCAACTCTTAACATCTCGTCTTTATCAATATACTTTGTAGTAAGCCCAGCCCTAATAACATTGTCGGAATTGGTCATAAGCTCAATGCAATCTCCCTTAAGATATGCATGCACCTCCTGACTATTTGTATAAACAACTTCTCCTGGTTTTAGTTTTAAAATATTCATACCTAAAAATACCAAAAGGCCCACATCTATACCATAAATATTGTAAATTTCATTAAACCAATAGCCCCTAAAATTATCAATAAGATCCAAATTTTTTAAAATTTTTTCAATAATCTTCTCAAGTTCATACATTTGTAAATCAAAAATAGTCTTTACAAAATCTTTATGTGATTGAAAGTCGAAATTTAATTCCAGAATTTCATAAATTTTTTTAATCTCATCTAAGGGTAAAAAGCCTTTAAGAGCATAAAAATCACTAAGAGCATAAATAAGTTCAATTTTGGGGTTTTTGTCTTTGTATGTCCTTTTGGGATCATTAATGTCTATCCCTTTATTATTCTCTGATTCATACCCTTTTAAGGCAATATCTTTAGAAGGATGAATTTGAATAGACAGGGGCTTATTTGCAGACAATACCTTAAGCAAAAAAGGAAATTCGTCATTACAGCCTAAAAGCTCTTTATGATCTTCTAAAAAATCGCTTAAAAGCACATATTCATTTTTATACAAAATCTTACTAGAAAATGTCTTGTGTGCTCCAAGCCACATTTCAGCCTTGGGCTTTCCATCAATCTTATCACCCAAAAGATTGGGAATAAAATTAATTCCGCCCCAATCATATTCTTTAATATTATTTTTCATTAAAAAAATATTATCTTCATTATTCATTCAGATTCCTTTAATTTTAAAGATTTCAAAAAAATTACCAAAGCTGTTGCAACCGCAACTCCAACAGCAATTGCAATAATAAACCCAAATTTATTATCAATAACAGGAAGTACTATTGGTCCTCCGTGTGGAGCATGATTAGCAACGCCTAAAAAAGCGGCAATAATGCTTGATACAGCTCCCCCTACCACTATCGAAGGGATTACCCGTCCGGGATCACTAGCAGCAAAAGGAATAGCTCCTTCGCTAATACCAATAAATGAAATTAAAAAGGCTATTTTACCAGATTCTTTTTCTTCATTTTCAAACAATTTAGGTGCTAAAAAGGTTGCAAGCCCCATAGCCATAGGAGGAACAGGAATTGCTGCTGCTACCATTCCCATTATTTCTGGCACTTGAGGAATTAGCCCTACACCAAAAAGAAATGCCACTTTATTAAAAGGTCCGCCCATATCAACAGTAATCATTGAACCTAGTACTAAGCCTAAGAAAATTTTACCCAACACGCCAAAAGTTTCCGAATTACTCTGTAAAGATTTAAGCCCACTCTCAAGCACCCCCATAAATTTTCCAATATAAACACCAAAATACAGCATAAAAAAGCCGACAATAATGGTGCTTATTAGCGGAATTACAAATATAGGCATTACAGGTCTTAACCACTCAGGAACAGATCTTCTTGCTAAAAACCTTGCAACATAACCTGCAAGAAAGCCCGCAAATATTGCGCCCAAGAAACCTGCTTTTACATTCCCAGACATTACTCCACCAACAAGACCGGGGGTAAGACCAGGCTTATCAGCAATTGCCATTGCAATAAAACCAGCAAGCACGGGCAACATCATCCCAAAAGCTATAGAACCAATATCTGCAATCTGCTTATAAAATGGATGCTCAGCAAAATTAGGCCCATCAGGTCCAATCCCAACAAAAGCAATGCTAAGAGCAATTAAAATTCCTCCACTTGCAACAACAGGAATCATTGGAGATACCCCACTCATTAAATATTTATAAAAACTACCTTTGCCTGTTGCAACCGAAGCTTTAGTATCACTATTAGTACCGGAGTCTTTGCTTTTAAATACCGGAGCATTAAAAGATTCCTTAATAATATTTTCTGTATTGTTTATCGCTTTTACAGTTGAAACTTTATAAACTCTCTTACCTTCAAATCTCTTTTCATCAATATCCTTATCAACAGCAAGTATTACAACGGACGCATTCTTAATTTCCTCTTCTGTTAAGGCATTTTCAATACCAATAGATCCTTGAGTTTCTACTCTAATGCTATAACCCTGCTTTTTAGCTTCATTTTCAATTTTCTTAGCTGCAATATACGTATGAGCAACTCCAACAGGACAAGCAGTTACGGCCACTATTTTTTCTGCTTTTGTAGCTCCAAAAACCTCTTCTTTAGCCTTTCTTTGAACATTTTCAATATAATAATAAATGTCATCAGTAGTAACAAACCCGCGTAAAGCATTTTGAAAAGCATCATCTTCAAATAGTTTAGCTATAAAAGCAATCGCCTTAAGGTGTTCATTACCTTGTTGTTTTTTTGACATACAAATCAAAAATATTAAATTAACAGGGGGGTTTTCTTCAGACCACTTAACCCCAGAACCTTTAATGTAAAGCAATGAAATAAAACTAGTCTTAACAACATCTCCTATAAAATGAGGAATTGCAACCCCATTTTCCCAAGAAGTGTCACCTATCTTTTCTCTATCAAGAATTCCTTGAAGAAACTCTTTTTTATTATCTATATATCCCTTATCATTGATTTTTTCAATTAAAAAATCAATTACATCTTCTTTTGAATTTACTTCTGGCAAAACAAATACAAGATCTTTTTTCAAAAAATTAAAAAACATAACTGTGGTCTCCTAGTAATTAAACATATTGTATAATATACAATAAAAATAGCATACCACAGCCACCTAATATAAAAAATATTTTTTAAACTAAACAGGGAAATTTTATCTAAATACATATCGCAATATTGAAAAGGTAAAACAATTTTTATATTATTTAAAATAATCAGTTTATGAAAAAAACTCCAAACACTTGTATTTTCTTAACATTGCTTATCATTTCCAATTTAAATGCACTTGCAAATGAAGAAGGCAATACTAATGAAAAAAATGATCAACCCAAACAAATCTCTAATTTTTTTAGCCCAGAAAGAGGGTTCATATATTCAACAGGAATTGGGATTGGAGTTGGATTTTTTCTAAATTCAAATATTAAACACCTTATCTTTAGACCTTATTATACATTCTCTAATAATACTTTTGATTTTTTAATCGTTGCTATGATATTAACAAGGGAAAGCCTTAATATCCCCAAAAAAATGCAATACTTTAAATCTTATATTGGAGGAGGAATAAACTGGCACATTGCAAACTTAATTAAAAAAACAAAATATTTTTCCGCCACCATTGGCATAGGTGGTCGTTTTTACCTATCTACAAACTTTATAGAAGACATTCGATTTTACGAAAAATTGCCTTATGTAATAGAGCCTTATATGTTTATTGAAATTTCTTCTAAAAAGGCAATTCCTTTAATGGGGTTAGACTTTAAAATTGATTTTTTATTTTTAGATACATTTAACATTTCTTTTAATTTTACTATTAGATATAATTTTAAGGACAAAAACGAGATGGAAACATGAAAAAAAGGTCGAAATTTTTTCTTTACTGCTATATTTTATGCCTAACAGGATTTTTATTTTTTTCATTAAATCCAAAAGCCCTAAAACAAATTAAACACAAATTTATGACTATTTAGAAATAATAGAAATAATACACTGACATTACAAAATCTATTCCAATAAAAGAAGCCCAATTAATACCAAAAGGATATCTTACTACTCAAATAATAAGCAAAAAACACTATACCTTAGGATATGCTGAAAGCGCAAGACAATCTGAATGGGCTGCTTATCCGCTTAAAAGAGAAATGGTAGAACTAGCATTAACTTTGTTAAAATCAAAAAAAATTAAAAGAAGTACCAAATTCTTTGAAGACACCAACATTAAGGGCGCTTTTCCAAAACTTGAAGATTACTTTAAAAGCGGTTATGACAGAGGACACATAGTAAGTTCTGCAGATATGTCTTTTTCTGAAAATGCAATGAAAGATACATATTTTTTATCAAATATGTCACCTCAAAAAAGCGAATTTAATTCTGGAATTTGGCTAAAACTTGAAAAATTAGTAAGAGAATGGGCAATCTCAAAAGGATATATATATATTATTAGCGCTGGGATTTTAACAGAAAATAAAGGATTTATTGGTAAAAACAAAATTTTGATACCTAAAAATTTTTATAAAATAGTACTGGCAATTAATAATAACAATTATTATGACATAATCTCTTTTATTATCCCAAATGAAAAAGCAAAAGACTTGGATTTGGAAAATTATGTTGTTAGCGTTGACTTAATTGAAAAAAAAACAAAGATAGATTTTTTTGAAAAACTTGATTCAAAAATTAAAAAAAATATTAAAAAAATAAAAAACACGCATTCTTGGAAATTTAAATGAAATCAATATTTGCAAAGTTAAACGCTTCTATCAATCTCTTTCTTTTTATAATTTTTATTTTGGCAACAATAGTTATACTGACTTTCTCCTATAAAATAAAATATAATGAAAACTATCAAAATTATATTCTAGAAATTTACAATAATAATTTTATAATATTGGTTAATAAATTAACCATCTTTATTGCTGGGATCATAGGCTCGCTGTGGTCATACATTAACTACAAAAGAACCAACAATATACAATTTATATTTTTCTATTGCTTTATTAGCTCATATACATTAGACCCTATTTTAATCTCTGAAGATTTTTTTTTAAAAAACAATCTAAATTCAAGTTATTATTTGTTTACAAAATTTATCCTTTTTGTAAACACTTTTTCATTATTAAATTTATTTTTTCTCAGTTTATATATATGCGATTTCAAAATAAAATCAATACATTATACAATTTACATTATTTTGATCTTTGCCTGCATATATAGTTACACAATGCCTATTAATTCGTACGAAAATAGCCAAAACCACGGAATTCTTAAAATAGAAAATACAAAATTTTACATAGATGCATTCTTGCTACTTATTTTAACAAACTTTATAGTAGCCTTTTTAAGAAAAAAAAGCTTTGACTATTTTTTCCTTTTTGTTTCAATGCTTTTAATATTAAGTGGAATTTACTTGAATTTGCTAAAAATGCCTTATGCCTTTCTCCCAATCTCAATTGGTATACCAATCTACTTAAAAAAATCAGGGAAAATTTTCTTTTACTGGCTATAAAAAAAAGAAGTTAAAAAATAGGACGAAGCTGAAACAACAAGCGGTAAAAATAAATTGTCATAATTAGCAGCATCAAAAAGCTCTACCAATACTGCTAAAATCCCAAGAATTAAAGCTACTGTCAAATAAGGAAAAAAATAATAATATGAAAAAAAAGTAACACAAAATACAACAAGACTGCCAGAAATCGTTTTACCATTTACAAGCTTAAAAGAAGGAATTAACTTTCCAATAAGACTTGCAAATCCATCACCAAGACATACCGAAAATATTCCAATATAATTAAAAGGATGCATAGATAAACAATATGATATCAATATACCTAAAAACAAAAAGACAGGAGAAAAAGATACTCTATTGGGCAATATTTTTCTTGATTTTAATATTATGTTTGAAATGTTTTTAAAGAAAAGTATTTTTTTTTCAGTAATTCTAAAAATTTCAGAACTTAAGTATAAAATCATAAAAAGTATATTAGAAAAAAGCCCTATCCAAAAATTTATTCTATAAAAAACTAAAACTATTAAGCTAAAAATATGAAAAAATTTTCTAAAAATTTCATACTTAATATCTTCTCTAAGAATTGTTCTTTTAAACTCATCAAACATCATTTGATCTTTTTAAAATGCATATTAAATCGACATTTGAAAACATTTTTTCCAACACTCATTAAATTCCTCATTTATTGCTGCAAATAAATTAAAATAAACAAAAACCTTTTTATAAACCTATGTCTTATAATAAAATTACTTATATTAATTTTACAATTTTTTTTCAAAAAAAATATTCTTACCTAAGAGATTTATTATAAATAGGCAATACTTATTTATAAAGAGAAGAATTAAGCAGGTTCCCAAAAATGCTAGAAATTGAAGATAAACTATTTTTAAAATTTTGTGATTTTATATATAACAACAGTGGAATTCGTTTTGATGAAAAAAATAAATTTGTTCTTCAAAGCAGAGTGAATGATGCAGTACGAGCTCTTGCTCTTGAAAACCCATCACAACTTTATAATTTAATAATTAGTGAAAAATTAAAAAAAGAATATTTCTTAGATTTGGTCACAACAAATTTAACAAGATTTTTTAGAAATTCGCTACATTTTCAAACTTTTGAAAAATTTGTAATTCCGAATTTAATTAATATTAAAAACATAGAAAAAAAAAATAGGATTATCATCTGGTCTGCGGGATGTTCAACAGGAGAAGAGCCTTATTCATTAGCATTTGTACTCAAATCAAAGCTTCCAAAAGAAATAGATTTTGTTATTATTGCTTCTGATTTAAGCTTAAAATCTTTGATGATAGCAAAGGAAGGATATTACTCATCAAATAAATGTGAAAATATTCCTAAAGAATACCGACACTACATATATTCTCATTCAAACGGATATAAAATTAAAAATGAAATTAAAAATCACATAAGATTTGATTATCATAACTTAAACTTTGAAAGTAATTTTTCGGAAATTGATGTTGTTTTTTGTAGAAATGTTTTAATATACTTTGATGAAAAATCAAAAATAAAAGTACTTAAAAAATTTTACAACAATATGTCTAAAAACAGCTATTTATTTATAGGACACTCAGAATCACTTTTTGGGCTCAACCTTCCTTTTAAATTTTTAAAAACACCTTGGGCAATAATATATGAAAAAAAAGATACTGGCTGTCAAAAAGAAAAATTCAAATCACAAAATAAATATAAGTTATAATTTAACAAGAATAAAATGGGAAAAAAGTAACGGTGGAAACAAAAATTTCTGTACTTATCATAGAATACTTTGCTGTAAAGAGAAAACTTATATCAGACCTTATCAATTCATCTCCAAAACTCCAAGTCATTGCAACTGCTTCTAACAGCAAATTTGCAACAAATAAACTTAAAAAACATAAACCCGAAGTAATATTAATGAATTTAGAAGAGAACAATATTAAAGATATTCTATTTTTGGAGGAAAAAAACAGTTTAAACAAAACAATACCAATTGTCGTCACATCTTCAAATCAAAACCTAATAAATATTGCTGCTTCAAAGGGCGCCGATGATCTTATATTAGTATCTAAAAACAAAAAATCACATGAAATCAAAAAAGAACAAATTATTAATTCTCTTTTGGCCTATGGATCGATATCTATAAAAAATAAAATTGCCTGCAATAAGGACATGAAAACAAAAAACTACGAAAGAGCTAATTTTATTTTAAATCACAAAAATGACATTTCTTCATTAAATCAACTTGAAGAACATGCAAAAGAAAAAACATTAAATGAAAAAGAAATAAAAAAACTTAAACTGAGAAAATTTGACATAATAGCAATTGGAGTATCAGCGGGGGGGCCTGTAGCCTTGAAATCAATATTACCAGAAATACCTGAAAGCTTTCCGCCAATAATAATTGTTCAACATATGCCTAAAGGATTTACAGAAGAATTTGCCAAAAATCTTAATAATCTATGTAAAATAAGCGTAAAAGAAACCACCAATAACGAAATATTAAAGCAAGGATATGCATACATTAGCTCGGGCGGATATCATACAAAAATCAAAAAAATCGATGGTAACTATCAAATAAAAACCCTCGATGGTAAACATATAAATGGTCACAAACCATCTATTGGGGTATTATTTCAATCTATTGCAGAGATTGCAAAAGATAAAGCAATTGCCATAATAATGACTGGAATGGGAAATGATGGATCAAGAGAAATTGGAGATATAAAAAAAGCTGGAGGACTAACTATTGCGCAAGATAAAGAAAGTTCTATGGTTTTTGGAATGCCAAAAATAGCAATAAAGGAAAACAATATAGACTATATAGTTCCACTAAGCCATATGGTAAAATTATTAAAAGCTATACTAATTAATAGCTAAATTTTTTTAAACAAGGAATATTTTTTGGACAATAAAAAAGAAAACACCGAAACAGAAGACTGTTTTTCTCATGTAAGTAAATTTAATATACACAATAAAACAATATACATACTTGGAACTGCTCACGTGTCAAAAAAAAGCTCAGAAGATACTGCAAATTTAATAGAAATCTTAAAACCAGACTATATTGCCGTTGAACTTGATGAAGCTCGCTATCATTCGATCTTAAATACCAATGAAAATGAAAAATGGAGAAACTTAGATATAGATAAAGCATTAAAACAAGGAAAAGCTTTCTTTCTCATAATAAACATAATTCTTAGTAATTTTCAAAAAAAATTAGCAAAAGAACAGGGAATAAAACCTGGTGAAGAAATGAAAACAGCTATTTTAAAAGCTAAAAAACACAATATTCCACTAATTCTTGCTGACAGAAAAATTGAAACAACACTAAAAAGAGCTTGGATATCTATTCCAATATTTGAAAAAGCAAAAATAATCTCAAGCCTTTTTTCCCTAACAGATGCAAAAATTACAAAAGATGAAATTGAAAAACTCAAAGAACAGGACGCTCTTTCAAAAATAATGGAAGAACTTTCCAAAGAAATACCCAAAGTAAAAAAAGTTTTAATTGACGAAAGAGACGAATTTATTACAAACAAAATACTTGAAGGAGAGGGCATTATTCTTGCCATTGTGGGTGCAGGCCATGTAAGCGGAATAATGAGAACTTTAAAAGAAATAAGTCAAAATAAAAAAATAATAAACGTTGAAGAACTCGAGAAAATACCTAAAAAACATTTTTCATTTAGCAAAGTGCTATCTTACTTGATTGCAATTTCAATCATTTTACTAATAGTAAGCTCTTTTTACTTTAAAGGATTTGATTTTGCTTACAAAAATTTAAAGCTTTGGATAATATCTAACTCTATTTTTTCAGGCATCGCATCGATTTTATTAAAATCTCATCCCTTAACAATTTTAACAGCTATTATAGGTTCTCCAATATTCTCCTTAATACCATTCATAGGAACAGGTATGGTAGCAGGGCTTGTTGAAGCTTATATAAACAAACCAAAAGTCAAAGACTTTGAAAATCTACAAGAAGAATTGTCGACAATAAAAGGATATTTCAAAAACAAAGTTACAAGAATTCTATTAATAGTGATTTTTGTAAACCTTGGATCTACAATTGGAACAATCGTAGGACTTAAATTTTTATTAAATGTTTTCAAATAAACCCTTAAAATAACAAATATTTAAACAGGAGTATATATGGGGCTTGTATTTTTAGGTCCTCCGGGTTCTGGAAAGGGGACTATTTCAAAAATTATTTCTAATGAATTTAAATATCAACACATTTCAACAGGAGACTTATTTAGAGAAAATATTTTAAATTCTACGGCTCTTGGGCAAGAAATAAAAAAAATTGTTGAAAGGGGAGAACTGGTCCCCGACCTAATTACAATCAAAATAGTAGAAGATAAAATTAAAGCTATTAAAAAGAACAAAGATTTTATTTTAGATGGATTTCCGCGCAATATTTGTCAAGCCGAGGCTCTTGACAAATTTTTGCCAAATGTAAAAATAATAAATTTTTTAATTGATGAAGAGTTAGTGATAAAAAGACTCTCGGGAAGAAGAATTTGCAAATCTTGCAATAATATTTTCAATATATATACCCTAACAACAAAAAAAAATGGTATTTGCGACGTTTGTGGGGGAGATCTTTATCAACGAGAAGATGATAAAGAAGAATGCTTAAAAACAAGACTCAAAGAATATAAATTACAAACAAAACCGCTAATAGAATTTTACTCAAAATGCTCTAGACTTAACAATGTTGATGCATCTGTTAAAATTGATGAAATAAAAAAAAAGATAATTAAAATAATGTTAAAAAAAAATTAAATGGAAAAGGTATTTTAAATAAAATGTTAATAAAAAAAATTTGCTTTTGTTTGTTACTTTTGCAAGCAAAAATAATTCTTTCCCAAGATCAACAGAACTTAGAATTTAATAATGAATATTTTTATTTTAATTTTCAATCTGCTTATTATCCTCCCCACGAGCTGGGTACAAATGGAAGCGGCTTTTCACAAAGCTTTAAACATCCTAACTTCCAAAATATTGACCCAAGTTTAAAAATTCCAGTCAATTATTGGGGGGGAATAAAACTAATATCATATTTGGGCTACTATAAAAATTTTAAAGCCCTAAACAATCCCAATTCTATATTTTTTAAAAATAATGGTATAGATATAGATTTAAATATCGGATTGTCTCCTGTAATTGTCTCATTTAAAAGCACAGTAAGCTTTACTCCTATTGCTTTTTTAAATTTATATGCATCAAATGAACTTGGCATAGGTTGGCAAGCTTTTGGATTTAAAGGAGTAGGCGTACACATTGAAAATGGGAAATATTCAAATGCTGTTGAATTTTATTCAGAAATAACAGCGGGGGGACGATTCCAATTTGACTTAAACGCTATTTTTCAAGGAGAATGGACACACATTATTACAGTTATTGGAAATGATTTTACATACTTAATCAATCCCCATGCAAAAAAAGATCAACTTTGGAAATATAAAGCAGATGATGGTAAAAATATAAATGGCATGCTAATAAAACCTTACGCTCTTTTGGCTTACAAAATGCCAATACCTCTTAACACCATAGGCCTGCTTTATGAAGGAAAAACACAAATTGGCAAAGAAAGAAACATAAGCTCTTGGAAAAACAAAGGCTGGGGAAGTGATATTTTTTATCACAACATTTCTATTGTTGCTAATTTTGAAATTATCAAACCTTTAACACTTGGCCTTCAATTTAAATTATCTACAAATCCCACATACACAAGTAACACAGCCGGACTGGCTGATATTTCAAAAAGAATAGCAACTGGCAATTCTTATTTTTATTACGATTCTATTGGAATGTCTATAACTTATAAATACTAAAGTCTATTAAATATAAATTTAATATCTAAACTGATTTCTTCCAGAAACTTTAGCCTCATAAAGCTTGCGATCAGCAAGCCTTATGATATTGGTAAAATTGTTATCAATAGGAACTTCTTGAGCAAGCCCAATTGAAACAGTAACAATGCCAGAAACACTACTGTGCTCATGAACTATTCTTAAGCGTTTTATATCATTAATCATTGTTTTAATAATACTAACCATTTCATTTAGACTTTTGTTGACAGAAAAAAAAATAAATTCTTCCCCTCCATATCGAGCAACATCTATTTTATATTTTAAGGAAACCTTATATAAGGCTTTAGCAATCAATTTAAGACATTCATCACCATTGGTATGGCCATAATTATCATTGTAATTTTTAAAATTATCAATATCTAACATTCCAACAATTATTATTTCTTTACTTTCTAAAGCTTTCATCCACGACTTAGAAAATTTATCCATAAAAAATCTTCTGTTTGGAATTTGAGTAAGCCCATCAATTCTAGACAAGCTTTTAAAATAATCTCTTAACCTTTTTAATTCAAGATGTGTCTTAACTCTAGCATCAATTATTCGACTATTAAAAGGCTTTAAAATATAATCTACTCCACCAACGTTAAATCCTTCAAGCTGAGCATCTGTGGAACTTCTTGAACTAATGAAAATTACAGGAATCTCTTTAGTATCGGGATCGCTTTTTAGCTTTCTGCATACCTCATAACCGTTAATATCTGGAAGACCTATGTCAAGAAGTATAAGATCAGGACTATCTTTTTCAACTTGCTTTAAAGCATCAAGTCCATTTGTTGCAACCTCAATCTCGTAAGCACCTTGCAATATATTTACCAATAAATCTAAATTGTGGGGAGAATCATCCACAATTAAAAGCTTCTGATTCTCTGCTTCAAAAGCTTTATCTTTAATTATCATTTCCACTGCTAATATCTCTTATTATTAAGCATTTCAATAATCTCTTCAAGAATCTTAGAGCTCTCAGCAAATCTATATAATCTTAAATTTCTGCGAAGATCACTAAATAATACCTGAATATTATCGTCTAAAACATATTTATTAATGCTCTCAAGAATTTCTTTGTATTCTCTTGGCTTTCTAGTCTTAATACCAATTAAAAGTTTGTTGAGAAGGTTTAAAAATTGATCATTATTTTTAAAATATAGCTTGTTCTCACTAACAATCTCAGACTCAAACAAAATATTTTCCTTTATGTCGCTTATTAGTTGAAATAAATCATCTTTTACAAAAGAATACATTTTTTTCAACTCAGAAATTGAATCTTTACTTGTTTCAATTTTTTGAAAATCTTTATACAATTCGCTACGCATATTAGAAAGAGCTCCAGATATTGAATGAGATATATCCTTAATTAAAGACAAATCTTCCTCATCAAAAGCTTTTTCCAAATCAATAATATTAATAGAGATAAAATCAACAAGCCCTCTACATAATTCAGAATATGATACATATGAAAGATTTAATTCTTTTAAAGCCCTATTAACATCTAAATTAGGAAACTTAACAAGTTGATTCAAATTTTCATTCTCCCCAATATCATCAACTTCAAACTGTAAGTATTTTTTTAATATAGTTTTAATTGAACTTATGTGTATTGGTTTTGAGATATAATCATTCATACCACTTGCAAGACACTTGTCTTTATACTCTTGCAAAGCATGCGCTGTTACAGCAACCAAAACACAAGGCTTTAAATTCTTTGCCTTTTCAAATTTTCTAATTTCCTTAGCCACCGAAAATCCATCATATCTTGGCATTCGTATATCAATAAAAGAGATAGTATATTTTTTATCTTTTAAAGATTTTAAAGCCTTTACTCCATCATCTACAACATCAATAAAATTTTCATTAATGCCTATAACAACAAGAATATCTTTCAACACTTTTTGATTTACCTGATTATCTTCAGCTATTAAAACATTAATGGGCTCTTTTATCCTTAAAGCACTATCTATTGGAACCAAATCCTCAAAATCCATTTCTGGGTTAAACTCTTTTTTATAAAGAATAGAGCATATACCAAGCCCCATTAAAGGCTTTTTAACATAACCATATTTTAAATTTTTTAGAGCTTTATTATCTAAATAATAAAATAAAAAAATAATTTGTACATCAGAATTTAGTCTTTCAATATTATTGGCAAGTCGAATACCCTCTTGAATATTATCGTTATTTACATTTATATAAACAAAATTATAAGAAGGGTATTTCTTGAAGACTTTATAAGCATCCTCAAAAGACGCTACATAGCGCACATTAGAAGAGCATCCCAATAAAATCGAACAGTGCTCAAAAATTTTAATAGATTTTTGACTTAAAAGCACATTTAATACTTTATTGTCACCATTTACTGATTGAAATCTATTGATTGACAATTTTTTACTTTTAAGCTCACTACCCAATAAAAAGGGCAACATAAATGAAAAAGTTGTACCCTCTCCCACCTTGCTATCAACAGCAATACCAAGACCACCCATTAGTCTTATAAGCTCTCTAGATATTGACAATCCCAATCCTGCACCTTCATGAACCCTTGAAGAAGAATCATCCTCTTGTTTAAATATTTCAAATATCTTAGAAAAATTTTCTTTTTCAATCCCTTTGCCTGTATCTATTACCTTAAATTCAACTGTAACCAAAACCCTATTACCATCAGTTCTTGTTCTACATACTTCTTCATAATTTAAAACAATAACACCATCATCTGTAAACTTAAAAGCATTTCCTATTAAATTAATTAAAACTTGTTTAATTTTTACAATATCACCCTTTATATAATTATTAAAAATAGATTTAGAATAAGAGAATAAATCAATATTTTTCTTTGCACATTGAGATTGAAAAGCTTTTAAAACCATTTCCATTTCACTCTCTAAATCAATCTCTTGACTCTCAACATATAATTCATTGACATCTATTTTAGACAAATACAATATATCATCAATTAAAGAAAGCAAAGAATCAGATGAATAATTTATCATCCTAACATAATCTTTTTGAACATCTGTAAGAATAGTTGTATCCAAAAGCTCAGTAGCCGCCATTATTCCGTTAATAGGGGTACGAATATCATGACTGACATTGGCTATAAAAATGGTTTTAGCAGCATTAGCGGCTTCCGCAATCTTTTTTTCATTCATCACAAAAGAATATCTTCTTTTCTGCTCAAATGATAATCTGAACATAAATATAATTACAAATCCTAAAAAAGTAAAATAAAATATAATGAATGTTATCACTAAAAATTTGAAATTTTTAAACCTGATACTTCTGGATTTATAATAAATATCAAATTTCCAATCATTTAAATACATCTGACTGTCAACATTTGAACGCATAACAACTTTTTGAATAATTTCTTTCAAGATATAATCTTGATTATAAATAGCAAGACTCAAATCAAAAGCCAAATCTCTAAAAGTAGGAATTTTTTCAACATCATCAATATTTAATTCCTCAAAAACAGCAGCAGCTGTATACTCATCGCTAATAATCCCATCTACCTTTCCCTTATAAAGAAGAAGCAACGCTTCATTAAAACTGCTTACCAGAATAAGCTTTGATTTAATATTAGAAGCCAAATTTTTACTATATAAAAAATCAAGTATAGCAAACTTTTCTAAAGATCTAGATGGAAGCACCCTTTTCTTATTTGAAAAAATATAAAGTGGAATTCGAGAATTTAATTTTATGTTGAAAACATTATCTAAATTTGAATCGGTTGCATTAGTATTTAGCATATCGATTTTTCCAGATTTGATTAATTTTTTAAGATCTAAACTGCTGTGTACTTTAATTATGTTAAATCTCAAACCTGAAAACATTCTAATCTTATCAAGCAAAAATTGATTTATTCCTTTATAATTATTTGCCTCAACATAATCTATTGGATACCAATTTTTAACAGCAAGATTTAATTTATTATTTTTTGATAACCAAATTTTTTCTTCTATATTAAATTTAACCTTATTCATAATTTTATAACTATTTATTCTAGAACTATTAATCTCTTCTTTATCCAACCAATTTTTATCTATTTGAAGCAAAGATTCAAATGAAATATCATCAAATATAGAATTGAGAATATATTTAATAACCTTATAAATCCTATTATCAATGGCTAATACTAAAAACCTATTTTTATTAAAAATCGAATCGTAAGATTTTAATCTACCGTTATATCCATTTAATTTTAACAAATATTTTGTTGTTATTGAATTTTCTATAAACCCATATGAATTATTAACAATATCTATAAAGTTATTAACAATATCTTTATTCTTATTTAATTGAATATTATTAAAATTAAAATCAATAAACTGAGAATTTATTGGACCAGCATCATTGCTTAGGTCTTTAGAATAAAATTTAAAATTAAGAGGATATATTGGCTTACTTACTACATAATTAACATTTTCCAACACACTATCATTGCTAATAATTCCTCCAAAAATACCTACTGATTTTCCATCTAATGATTTCTTAATATCCTCTTTGGAAAATCCCTTAAAAATAGGTTTAAAGATATGTTGTCTTGAGAGAAGATTCCACAAATCCACTAAAATGCCAGACAATTTTCCCTGTGAATTAATAAAACTTAAAGGAGGATAATCATTATATAAACCAACATCAACAAAACTTCCCTTAGCATTGCTATCTAAAAAAGAAAAAACAAGTTCCTCAGGCATTTTCATTAAATATGAAAACAAATCTAAATTCAAATTCTTTACTATCTCAGGAGCATTTCTACTAATAGCCACTCTATTTTTGATACTATAAAAAACATCCCCGGTAAAAATCACAAGATCTTCACTTAAAAAGTTATTTGCAATATAATGTAAAGTCTTGCAATCACCATATATATAATCAACTTTATCGTTTTTTAAGGCCAATACTAACTCTTGAGAATTATCAGCCAAAAAAATGGTGTTAACGTTTTTTAACCTTAAGATATCTTCATATATTGTATTTTTAATAACTCCTATATTAAAATTGGATAAAAATGTTGAATGGGTATTTTTATATTTTTTATTAGAGTTTTTAAAAAATAAAATTGAAATACTCCTAGCAAGCTCACTTTTAAAATAAAAAAAATCATTTAATTTTACATTATAAGTTAATCCTAAATATATTGCTTCGTCTTCAATTTCACTTTCATTTAAATTATCAATATGCTCAACCATAATATCAGCATTATTATCTTTTGCCCATTTATCTAAAATAGAAAAAATAAGTCCTTCATATTCTCCTTTATTATTCTTGTAGTAAAAAGGAAAAAATTGATCTACAAGCTTAAACTTGAAAATATCCTTAGAAAATAAATTGACGTTGACAAAGCAAACCAAAAGTAAAATTAAAAAATTAGTACTTAAAAAGTTTGCTTTTTTCATGTTATTTTAAAATTCCCTTATTAAAAACAACAGTTTTACCACTGTGTAAAAATAAATATACACAATAAATTCAAGGTTTAAAGTATAAAAACAAAAACCCTGGCAATAACCTACTCTCCCGCGAACTCGCAGTACCATCAGCGAATAAGAGCTTAACTTCTGTGTTCGGAATGATAACAGGTGTTTCCTCTTTTCTTTAACCACCAGGGTTTTTACAAGGAAGACAAAAATATGGCCAAAGATACGGGTAATTAGTATTAGTCAGCTTAATATATTGCTATACTTACACTTCTAACCTATCAACCTGGTATTCTTCCAGGACCCTTAAAGGATATCTCATCTTGAGGAAGGCTTCCCACTTAGATGCTTTCAGCGGTTATCCTTTCCGAACGTAGCTACCCAGCACTTACCCTTGGCAGGATAACTGGCACACTAGAGGTTCGTCCATCTCGGTCCTCTCGTACTAAAGATAGCTCCTCTCAAATATCCAACGCTTGTGGCAGATAGGGACCAAACTGTCTCACGACGTTCTGAACCCAGCTCGCGTACCGCTTTAAATGGCGAACAGCCATACCCTTAGGACCTGCTCCAGCCCTAGGATGCGATGAGCCGACATCGAGGTGCCAAACCCTTCCGTCGATGTGAACTCTTGGGAAGGATAAGCCTGTTATCCCCGGAGTACCTTTTATTCGTTAAGTGACGGCGCTTCCACTTGCCACCGCCAGATCACTAAGACCTACTTTCGTATCTGTTCGACTTGTCAGTCTTACAGTTAAGCTACCTTATGCCTTTACACTTACAGAGTGATTTCCAACCACTCTAAGGTAACCTTTGCGCACCTCCGTTACTCTTTAGGAGGCGACCGCCCCAGTCAAACTACCCACCTGGCACTCTCCTCATATTTCTATAAGTTAGAAACCTAATTAAACAAGGGTGGTATTTCAAGATTGACTCCACTACCCCTGACGAGATAGCTTCAAAGTCTCCCACCTATCCTACACATATTTAATCAAATCTCAATACCAAGCTATAGTAAAGGTTCACGGGGTCTTTCCGTCTAACCACAAGTAATCGGCATCTTCACCGATACTTCAATTTCACCGAGCTCCACGTTGAGACAGCGTCCAAATCGTTACACCATTCGTGCGGGTCGGAACTTACCCGACAAGGAATTTCGCTACCTTAGGACCGTTATAGTTACGGCCGCCGTTTACTGGGGCTTAAATTCAATGCTTCGCATAAACTAACATCTCCTCTTAACCTTCCAGCACCGGGCAGGTGTCAGTCCCTATACTTCTCTTTACAGATTTGCAGAGACCTGTGTTTTTGGTAAACAGTCGTTTGGACCATTTTTATGCTACCTAATTGCTTAGGTCGTACTTATCCCGAAGTTACGTACGTATTTTGCAGAGTTCCTTAACGTGGATTCTCTCGCGCGCCTTAGAATTTTCATCCCACCTACCTGTGTCGGTTTGCGGTACGGTCCCTTATAGCCTAACCTTAGAAGCTATTTCTTGGCACCTTGACTACCTACATTTCATGCTACCTAAATAGCACTCATCATCACATCTTAGCTCTCTTAACGGATTTTCCTATTAAGATCATCGCCTTAATGCTTAAACTAGGACAACCATCGCCTAGCAGTAGTTAACCTCATGCGTCACTCCATCGAAACTATAAGAGGTACGGGAATATTAACCCGTTTCCCATCGACTACACTTTTCAGCTTTGCCTTAGGGGCCGACTAACCCTGGGAAGACGACCTTTACCCAGGAAACCTTAGGTTTTCGGCGAATGGGAATCTCACCCATTTTTTCGTTACTCATACCTGCATTCTCACTTCTGATACCTCCATCAAACTTTCCAGCTTAACTTCTCTGGCTTACAGAACGCTCCCCTACCATCTTAACTTTCGTTAAGATCCAAAGCTTCGGTAATGTGTTTAGCCCCGTTACATTATCGGCGCTTAAGTACTCGACCAGTGAGCTATTACGCACTCTTTAAAGGTATGGCTGCTTCTAAGCCAACCTCCTGGCTGTTTACGTACCTAAACCTCCTTTTCCACTTAACACATTTTTGAGACCTTAGCTGTTGGTCTGGGTTGTTTCCCTCTCGACTATGAACCTTATCGCCCATAGTCTCACTCCTATTCATCATTTAATAGCATTCGGAGTTTAACTGAGTTTGGTACCCTTTGACAGGCCCTAGCTCAATTAGTGCTCTACCTCTATTAAACTAAAATAAGGCTGAACTTAAATCCATTTCGGGGAGAACCAGCTATCTCCGAGTTTGTTTAGCCTTTCACTCCTATTCACAGCTCATCCCTGCCTTTTTAAACAGACTAGAGTTCGGCCCTCCACTTGGTTTTACCCAAGCTTCAGCCTGGCCATAAATAGATCACTCGGCTTCGGGTCTACCACATCTAACTAAATCGCCCTTTTAAGACTCGCTTTCGCTTCGACTCCAGCACTTCTATGCTTTAATCTTGCTAGACATGATAACTCGCAGGTTCATTATGCAAAAGGCACGCCATCACCGCAATAAATTACGGCTTTGACTGCTTGTAAGTCTACGGTTTCAGTTCTATTTCACTCCCCTCCCGGGGTTCTTTTCACCTTTCCCTCACGGTACTCTTCTCTATCGGTAGCTTTCTAGTATTTAGCCTTGGAGAGTGGTCTCCCCAGCTTCAAACAAGGTTTCTCGTGCCTCGTCCTACTCAGGAACATTTTAAAAAGATATTTACATTTAAATTACAGGACTATCACCTTCTTTGGTTAAACTTTCCAGATTATTCTTCTATATAAATATTTTGTAACTTTTTTGCTTATTACAGACTAAGCCTAAACGTCCTACAACCCCATAAATGCAACGCTCTGCAGCTTGACACATTTAAAGTTTGGGCTACTCCCTTTTCGCTCGCCACTACTAAGGGAATCTCTTTGATTTCTTTTCCTCAGGGTACTTAGATGGTTCACTTCCCCTGGTATCGCCTCTATTATTTAAATAATAGATAGCTAGCATCTTGCTAGCTGGATTACTCCATTCGGTAATCTTGGGATCAATAAATGTTTGCTTCTCCCCCAAGCTTTTCGCAGCTTACCACGACCTTCTTCGCCTTAAAGCTCCTAGGCATTCACCATAGACTCTTATTACTTTGACCATATTTTTATCTTCCATCTCTATTTTGCCAATTTATTTATACAACATAAAATAATATATATCTTTGTTTAATACATGTCAATATATATTTTATTTTTTATGTTATTTAAACAACACATTCAAAAACACCAATATTTAAAAAACATAAAAATAAAATCAAAGTTTAAAGTATAAAAATAAAAACCCTGGCAATAACCTACTCTCCCGCGAACTCGCAGTACCATCAGCGAATAAGAGCTTAACTTCTGTGTTCGGAATGATAACAGGTGTTTCCTCTTTTCTTTAACCACCAGGGTTTTTACAAGGAAGACAAAAATATGGCCAAAGATACGGGTAATTAGTATTAGTCAGCTTAATATATTGCTATACTTACACTTCTAACCTATCGACCTGGTATTCTTCCAGGACCCTTAAAGGATATCTCATCTTGAGGAAGGCTTCCCACTTAGATGCTTTCAGCGGTTATCCTTTCCGAACGTAGCTACCCAGCACTTACCCTTGGCAGGATAACTGGTACACTAGAGGTTCGTCCATCTCGGTCCTCTCGTACTAAAGATAGCTCCTCTCAAATATCCAACGCTTGTGGCAGATAGGGACCAAACTGTCTCACGACGTTCTGAACCCAGCTCGCGTACCGCTTTAAATGGCGAACAGCCATACCCTTAGGACCTGCTCCAGCCCTAGGATGCGATGAGCCGACATCGAGGTGCCAAACCCTTCCGTCGATGTGAACTCTTGGGAAGGATAAGCCTGTTATCCCCGGAGTACCTTTTATTCGTTAAGTGACGGCGCTTCCACTTGCCACCGCCAGATCACTAAGACCTACTTTCGTATCTGTTCGACTTGTCAGTCTTACAGTTAAGCTACCTTATGCCTTTACACTTACAGAGTGATTTCCAACCACTCTAAGGTAACCTTTGCGCACCTCCGTTACTCTTTAGGAGGCGACCGCCCCAGTCAAACTACCCACCTGGCACTCTCCTCATATTTCTATAAGTTAGAAACCTAATTAAACAAGGGTGGTATTTCAAGATTGACTCCACTACCCCTGACGAGATAGCTTCAAAGTCTCCCACCTATCCTACACATATTTAATCAAATCTCAATACCAAGCTATAGTAAAGGTTCACGGGGTCTTTCCGTCTAACCACAAGTAATCGGCATCTTCACCGATACTTCAATTTCACCGAGCTCCACGTTGAGACAGCGTCCAAATCGTTACACCATTCGTGCGGGTCGGAACTTACCCGACAAGGAATTTCGCTACCTTAGGACCGTTATAGTTACGGCCGCCGTTTACTGGGGCTTAAATTCAATGCTTCGCATAAACTAACATCTCCTCTTAACCTTCCAGCACCGGGCAGGTGTCAGTCCCTATACTTCTCTTTACAGATTTGCAGAGACCTGTGTTTTTGGTAAACAGTCGTTTGGACCATTTTTATGCTACCTAATTGCTTAGGTCGTACTTATCCCGAAGTTACGTACGTATTTTGCAGAGTTCCTTAACGTGGATTCTCTCGCGCGCCTTAGAATTTTCATCCCACCTACCTGTGTCGGTTTGCGGTACGGTCCCTTATAGCCTAACCTTAGAAGCTATTTCTTGGCACCTTGACTACCTACATTTCATGCTACCTAAATAGCACTCATCATCACATCTTAGCTCTCTTAACGGATTTTCCTATTAAGATCATCGCCTTAATGCTTAAACTAGGACAACCATCGCCTAGCAGTAGTTAACCTCATGCGTCACTCCATCGAAACTATAAGAGGTACGGGAATATTAACCCGTTTCCCATCGACTACACTTTTCAGCTTTGCCTTAGGGGCCGACTAACCCTGGGAAGACGACCTTTACCCAGGAAACCTTAGGTTTTCGGCGAATGGGAATCTCACCCATTTTTTCGTTACTCATACCTGCATTCTCACTTCTGATACCTCCATCAAACTTTCCAGTTTAACTTCTCTGGCTTACAGAACGCTCCCCTACCATCTTAACTTTCGTTAAGATCCAAAGCTTCGGTAATGTGTTTAGCCCCGTTACATTATCGGCGCTTAAGTACTCGACCAGTGAGCTATTACGCACTCTTTAAAGGTATGGCTGCTTCTAAGCCAACCTCCTGGCTGTTTACGTACCTAAACCTCCTTTTCCACTTAACACATTTTTGAGACCTTAGCTGTTGGTCTGGGTTGTTTCCCTCTCGACTATGAACCTTATCGCCCATAGTCTCACTCCTATTCATCATTTAATAGCATTCGGAGTTTAACTGAGTTTGGTACCCTTTGACAGGCCCTAGCTCAATTAGTGCTCTACCTCTATTAAACTAAAATAAGGCTGAACTTAAATCCATTTCGGGGAGAACCAGCTATCTCCGAGTTTGTTTAGCCTTTCACTCCTATTCACAGCTCATCCCTGCCTTTTTAAACAGACTAGAGTTCGGCCCTCCACTTGGTTTTACCCAAGCTTCAGCCTGGCCATAAATAGATCACTCGGCTTCGGGTCTACCACATCTAACTAAATCGCCCTTTTAAGACTCGCTTTCGCTTCGACTCCAGCACTTCTATGCTTTAATCTTGCTAGACATGATAACTCGCAGGTTCATTATGCAAAAGGCACGCCATCACCGCAATAAATTACGGCTTTGACTGCTTGTAAGTCTACGGTTTCAGTTCTATTTCACTCCCCTCCCGGGGTTCTTTTCACCTTTCCCTCACGGTACTCTTCTCTATCGGTAGCTTTCTAGTATTTAGCCTTGGAGAGTGGTCTCCCCAGCTTCAAACAAGGTTTCTCGTGCCTCGTCCTACTCAGGAACATTTTAAAAAGATATTTACATTTAAATTACAGGACTATCACCTTCTTTGGTTAAACTTTCCAGATTATTCTTCTATATAAATATTTTGTAACTTTTTTGCTTATTACAGACTAAGCCTAAACGTCCTACAACCCCATAAATGCAACGCTCTGCAGCTTGACACATTTAAAGTTTGGGCTACTCCCTTTTCGCTCGCCACTACTAAGGGAATCTCTTTGATTTCTTTTCCTCAGGGTACTTAGATGGTTCACTTCCCCTGGTATCGCCTCTATTATTTAAATAATAGATAGCTAGCATCTTGCTAGCTGGATTACTCCATTCGGTAATCTTGGGATCAATAAATGTTTGCTTCTCCCCCAAGCTTTTCGCAGCTTACCACGACCTTCTTCGCCTTAAAGCTCCTAGGCATTCACCATAGACTCTTATTACTTTGACCATATTTTTATCTTCCATCTCTATTTTGCCAATTTGTTTATGCAACATAAAATAATATATATCTTTGTTTAATCCATGTCAATACTTATTCCAATATTTTAATAAATAAATTTTCAAAAATACATTATAAGTAAAAAATTTATATTTTAAATAGAAAATCCTGCTAAAAATAAATCAAATGGATTAAACATTTAAATACAAATTATTAATATTTAATATTAAGCTTAAAAAAATCAATTAAAAACCTAGCAACGCCATCCTCATTATTACTAAATCTTGTTATTTCATTCTTTGCTAAATTAATTTTAAGAAATTCATTGGCATTTTTCATTAAAACCCCTTTACCAAGATTTTTGAGCATTTCATAATCATTATTATTATCTCCAAAAGCTAAAACATCACACAATGGAATGCTTTCAAGAAAAGCAATATTTTTAATAGCATTATATTTATTAGCATTAATATTGGTAACCTCTAATAAATCTTTAGAAGAAAAAAACACTCTTGTGTCCTGGAAATCTTTACTTTTAATCTCAGTGTCAAGTTTATTAAGAATTGCCAAATCGTCACAATAATAAACAATCTTAGAAACAGAATCAACGTTTAGTTTGGTCAAATCTCCAATAATAACATTTAAGCCCAAATCTTTAATAAAATGTTTCATAATAGGACTTTTAACATCTGCATTAGAATACCAAGTGTCAAAAGTATAAAGATTAACATCAACATTATCTGTATTTATCTTGAGAATTTCTTTTGCTAAGTCATAATTCATTGCGTATCTAAAAATTAAATTTTCTTGCAAAAACACTTCAGCCCCATTCGCCGTTACAAGATAATTTTCATTAATACTAATTTCTTTTAATTGGCTCCTTATATTTTTAACTTCACTCAATCTTCTACCGGTTGCAATAATTATTTTAAAATCTTCCTTCAAAGCCAAAAGAACCTCAAGAGTTAAAAAGGCAATCTCATGGTTATTATTCAATAAAGTGCCATCAAGGTCAAAAACCAGCATTTTATATCTTTTATAATTAGAATTCATATATAAATCTCTCTTTTAAGATATACTATCACAAATAATTTATTCTTAATAAATTATTCTTAAAGCATAAAATAATAAAATTTAATAATATTATATTTTTTTAAAAAAATTTAAAAAAATATAATTAAATGAAAATCAACGCCTTGAAACAAATTTATTATCTTTGATATAAAACCTCCAAAGCTTGTTTATATCACTCTCTTGTGCATAATTAATATTGATTCTTTTTGAACAAACTATATTAAAATCTAGATTCAAACCTCTTTGTAAAAAAAGCTCATTATTCCCAATAAGATCAACTTTATTAAAAGTTAAATCAATGTTTAAAAATTTTGTAAGTTTTCCAGGACCATTAGTAAGAATGCTCTTCTCTCCCAATAGTGGAGAAATAGGCTCTACACTTCTGATTAAAACAGCTTGAGGATTATTTTTATCTGCAGTCACAACGTTAAACATATAATGCATACCATATATTATATACACATAAGAATATCCTCCTATTCTATACATAGCACTTGTGCGATTTGTTATCTTGCCGCCATAAGAATGACAAGCGCTATCTGTTATCCCCATATAAGCTTCCGTTTCAACAATTCTGGTAACTATTTCCTCTTTGTCGATCTTTCTGATCAACAAATTACCAAGCAATAACTTTGCAACGGTAGTAGCATCTTGCAAAAAAAAATATCGATCCATAAGCTCAATTTTAAAACAAAATAATAATAAAAATTATTACCAAAACACACATGTAAAATATGAAAACATATTGCCTAGAATAAAAATAAAAACTAAAATCATTTAATCACCCAGTAAATACATATTTTAAATAAATTCTTGGTTGATTAATAAATTTTTTTGATTTTTAATCAAAAAAATTTAAAAAGTTGAACTAGTTCAACTTAAATCAGCTTATATGAAAATGCTAATCTAAAATACAAAATATCGAATATTGACAAATATATAAAAAATTATAAACTATATGCAATATCTCTTACATCTTGAAAAGATATAAGAGATATTGACAAAATCATAAGATTTAAATAAAATTTGTAAAGAATTGATATGCTTAAGGGATCATAGCTCAGGTGGTTAGAGCGCAGGTCTGATAAACCTGAGGTCGGATGTTCAACTCATCCTGGTCCCAATGTATTCCATTGTTTTAATTACGACAATACTGTTTTAAGCTATAATTAATAAGAAAAACAAAAATTTATTCAATTTCTATATTAAGGTATACACGATTACTAACAATTACAACTTCATGCCATTGAGTGTCGGGCAAATCCAAACTGAAATCTGCTTTATGGTATTTTGCTTGGCTTTTTTGAGTTATTGTTGCAAACTTGTAACCTAAAACATAAGAGCGATAACGATTTAATGCAATCTTTGCCTTCCTCCAACTTATAACTGGCAATCTTATCCGAATCCCTACCACTAAATACTGGCAACGATAATAAGGATTTAAGCTCGCTACAATACTTGTCCTTCTCTCAGACATCACACTTAGTAATCTACATTATTTCCTAACTAAAAACTATTTACTAAATGCAGATCGTTTATAAAATAGGCTGCTGAAAAATACAATCCTGTTTAATCCTTGCACTTTAGCGAAACAACTTCGGGTTTTATCGAAAGCTTGCTTTTGCTTCTAGACATTTTTCTTAATATCAACAGATCTCAACTTAACCCAGAAATTTTAACTTCTTGTGTTTCACATTCCAACAATTACTTTAACAAAGTTACTTAAAAACATACTTAATTACAATTTAGGGCATAAGCCCAATGGAGGTTAAGGGACTCGAACCCTTGACCCTCGGCTTGCAAAGCCGATGCTCTAGCCAACTGAGCTAAACCCCCAAAATGACCTAAAATTAAGTCTAAGCCTAATAAAACTATTTAATATCAATAATTTAATACATAAACTTCTCTTAAACTTACATAAATAACACTGGTTTTAAAAACTCTCTTATCAAAAGAAAAGAGTAGGGAAGAGTTAATGGAATTAGCCTTAGTTTATCTTTCTCTTAGAAAGGAGGTGATCCAGCCGCACTTTCCAGTACGGCTACCTTGTTACGACTTCACCCCCCTCACTAAACATACCTTAAATACCTTCCTCCCTTACGGGTTAGAATAATAGCTTCGGGTATCCTCAACTCGGGTGGTGTGACGGGCGGTGTGTACAAGGCCCGAGAACGTATTCACCGTATCATTCTGATATACGATTACTAGCGATTCCAACTTCATGAAGTCGAGTTTCAGACTTCAATCCGGACTGAGACCTGCTTTATGCGTTTTGCTTCACATCACTGTTTCGCTTCGCTTTGTACAGGCCATTGTAGCACGTGTGTAGCCCAGGACATAAGGGCCATGATGATTTGACGTCATCCTCACCTTCCTCCGACTTATCACCGGCAGTCTTATCTGAGTCCCCACCATTACATGCTGGTAACAGATAACAAGGGTTGCGCTCGTTGCGGGACTTAACCCAACACCTCACAGCACGAGCTGACGACAACCATGCAGCACCTGTATATAGACCCCAAACGGGGAATAATTATCTCTAACTATATCCTATATATGTCAAGCCCTGGTAAGGTTCCTCGCGTATCATCGAATTAAACCACATGCTCCACCGCTTGTGCGGGCCCCCGTCAATTCCTTTGAGTTTCACTCTTGCGAGCATACTCCCCAGGCGGCACACTTAACACGTTAGCTTCGGTACTAACTTTTAGTTAACACCAAGTGTGCATCGTTTACAGCGTAGACTACCAGGGTATCTAATCCTGTTTGCTCCCTACGCTTTCGTGACTCAGCGTCAGTCTTGACCCAGAAGTTCGCCTTCGCCTCCGGTATTCTTTCTGATATCAACAGATTCCACCCTTACACCAGAAATTCTAACTTCCTCTATCAGACTCTAGACATATAGTTTCCAACATAGGTCCACAGTTGAGCTGTGGTATTTTATGCATAGACTTATATATCCGCCTACTCACCCTTTACGCCCAATAATCCCGAACAACGCTCGCCCCTTACGTATTACCGCGGCTGCTGGCACGTAATTAGCCGGGGCTTATTCATAAATTAACGTCATCACTTTGTCATTTCCTACAAAGCTTATTCCTCATTTATAAAAGAATTTTACAATCTTTCGACCTTCTTCATTCACGCAGTGTCGCTCCGTCAGGCTTTCGCCCATTGCGGAAGATTCTTAGCTGCTGCCTCCCGTAGGAGTCTGGACCGTATCTCAGTTCCAGTGTGACCGTTCACCCTCTCAGGCCGGTTACTTATCATTGCCTTGGTAGGCATTTACCCTACCAACTAGCTAATAAGACGCAGACTCATCTACAAGCGAAGCTTTAAAGGCTTCCTTTCATCAATTAACAAATTAACTGACCTTATTCGGTATTAGCTACTATTTCTAATAGTTATCCCCATCTCATAGGTAGATCATCCACGCGTTACTCACCCGTTCGCCACTGAATGTATTGCTACATCCCGTTTGACTTGCATGCTTAAGACGCACTGCCAGCGTTAGTTCTAAGCCAGGATCAAACTCTTCGTTATTTTATTTTTTTATTTAAAAAAATTAACAGGTTTTGTTTATTCTTTTGGCTTTTAACCTTACTTAACTCTTCCCTTCTCTCATCTTCCAATAATCATTTCAACCTTTAATACTTTAACAAAATAAGAATCATATTGTCAATACCTTTGCATTATTTTTATTAATATAAAATGTAAAAAAATAAATTTTATTAATAAACAGTGATAAAAGCATTAACAGCCACACTTTTCATTAGCAGGCAAAGTTGTAAAAATTTTTTTTAATTTATTTCCCAATTTAGCTTTTAAATAATCAAAAAAGGTTCTGAAATTTTCATTATCTCCTTTAAACTTAATCCACAGTTCTTTAAAGGTTAAAATTCCTTCCCTAAGATCCTTGTAATTGGAAAAAGCAGCAGCACAGTCGCTATACATTAAATTATAAAAATCAGAATCTTGTTTATCTTTAAAAAAATCTATACTTGGTATTTTCTTGGCAAAGGCGAATCCTCTCTCATAAGCCGTGCCAGAATCAACATAATTAACCAAGGCTAAAACAATATCGCTACTAACTAGCTCTTTTAAATCTACTTCTCTTATCTTCTCCCTTATATCTCTATTTGCAAACTTATAATCAACCTTTTCAAGCAATCCCATCTTTTTGACAGCATGATGCTCTGGAGAAAATACTTCTAAATTAAACTCTTCAAGAAATTTCAAAACCTCATCCCTTAGTTTAATTTCCTCTTCCTTAAAAAATGGAGAGGCTAAATAAATCTTCATAAAAACCCCTATCAAAATTCAAGTATAACACAATAAATCAATCGAGCAAAATCAAGAATAAATAAATTTTAAAATCCAAGTAGAAAACATTTATTATGAACGACTTCTGCTGACTAGAATAGTAAACTCTCCTTTAACCTTATCCTTACTCGATTCAAAATATTTTTTTAATTCTAAAGGTTTGCCAATTTGATATTCTTCATAAATTTTTGTCATCTCGCGACCAATAAGAACCTTCGCATCTAAACTAACAGAAGAAATTTCAACAAGCAATTTCAAAATTCTATGACCAGATTCAAGCAGAACAAAAGCATCTCCCCTTTTATATAGCTCAGCAATTCTTTTAAATCTTTTAAGGCCTTTGTTAGGCAAAAATCCCTCAAAAAACACTGATTTATCTCTAAAAGGATTAACACTTACAATTGTATTAAAAGAACTTACTCCAGGAATTGGACAAACTTTGTATCCCTCTCTAAAAGCAGCAGCAACTAATAAGCTACCCGGATCACTAAGCCCCGGAGTACCAGCATCGCTAACAAAAGCAACAGAATTTCCTTTTGCCAAATAATCCAATAGCAAGCTTATCTTCTTGTTTTCTGTTACGGCATTACAAGAAATCATTTTTTTATTAATTTTATATCGAGACAAAAGTTTGCTAGTTACTCTCGTATCTTCCGCAAAGATAACATTTACCGATTTTAAAACATCAATTGCTCTATAAGTAATATCTTCTAAATTGCCTATTGGCGTACCAACAATATATAACACAGGCCCTTTTAATTCCTCCAAAACTAAAAATAAATAAAATATATTAAAAACATTTTTCTTAATGATAAAAATCCAAAACCTTTTACTTACCAAATACAAGAATAAGACATAAGCCATATTTTATATGTCTATCAAAATACTTGCTTTTGTATTACATTTAGTTATATCATTAAGTATTAATGATTAAAAAGTTAAAAGAAAGGGAAAATTTATGTTTGCATTAATTAGAAAAATATTTATGATCTATTTTTTATGCATTACTCTTGCAGGTTTTGCCATGATTTTTATTGACAGCAAATTTACCGAACAGCCTAATGTTAAAGAAAATCAAAGCAAAATTAATCAACATACAATTGAACCCAATTTAATCATGTTTACATCTTCTATAGGAGGATTTTTAGGTGTTTATGTTGGAATTTGGATCTTTAACTATGACAAAAGCAATTTTTACCTAAATTGGGGAAATTTAATAATATTAATATACAACATAGCCCTAATTATCACTGTATACTCAAAATCACATAGTTAGCTAACATATGGCTCAACTATTTTCATAATTTATAAATTATTAACTATAATACCTCTTTTAATCATATACTTATAAACCTCTTCGGGATTTTCTAAGCTTTCAATCAAGCTTTCTGCCCTGTCATTTATTTTTTCTACCAATTTTTTATAAGCCACTTTAATTCCTCTGCTTTCTAAAAAATCCTTTGCGGGTTGAGAAACAACCCCAGCTTGAACATTTTGAAGCCCTATATTATAAATAATAACGGCTGCTGCCTTGCCCACAACTTTATCATAAATTTCAAGTCCTTCTTTATTCTGGATATACTTATTGATAAAATTATCTACTTCTAAAAGAGGCTTCAATCCTCTTTCCATATTAGAATAAAGTATTTTATGATCTTTAAACAACCTTAATGTTGGATTCAAGCCTGATATCATTTTTACCTCTTTTCTGGATATTTATAAAAATCAATAATAAAAACAAACACTATTAATAATATACATAAACAATAAATACTGCAATATCTAAAAAGATAGTATACTTACGTTATATGATGTTTGTGCCAAAAAACAATAGTAATTCTAAAATTGAAATAAAGAAATCCATCTTTGTTTCATATATTTTTAATATTGAAAAAAAAGACGATATAAATAAAACTATTAAAAAATACAAAATAAAATTTAAAAATGCTACGCATGTGGTTTATGGATTTAGAATCGGAAACAAAAACTCATTTCTAAATGGAATGAGTGATGATCGAGAACCTAATTTAACAGCTGGAAAGCCCACATTGGATGCCATAATACATAACAATTTAACCGATACTTTAATAATCACATTGCGATATTTTGGAGGCACTTTACTTGGTAGAGGGGGATTAATCAAAGCGTATTACAAGTCTGCCAAAGAAGTTATTAATAATACATCTATAATGGAAAAAGAGGAATTAGAAATTTTAAGCTTAAATTTAACTTACAACCAATACAATTCATTATTAAAAATGAAAAATAAACTTGAAATAGAAATAATAGATTCAAACTTTTCAAACAAAATAAACACTTCAATTAAATTCAAAACAAAAAATAAACAAAAAATATCGGAATTTTTTATAGAAAATGGCTTAATTCAAGAAATCTTAAAGTTTAATAAAGAATAATATGCATGTCAAATAATCAAATATTTAAAAACTAATTTAAAATATTATTATTTTTATCATTTATGTTTTAAAATATAAAAACAAAACCAAATAAAAAGAGAAATTTATATGAAAATAATATCTGTAATCAATCAAAAAGGAGGCGTAGGAAAAACCACAAGCGCCATTAATATTTCTTATTCAATGACCCTGCTTAATAAAAAAATTCTTCTAATAGATATTGATTCGCAAGGAAACTCTACTAGCGGCACAAATACCTCAAAGCATATAGCCGAAAAATCAAGCTATGAACTTATTAACAAAAAAATAAAGGTCAAACCTTTAAATCATTTTGGATTAGACATAATTCCTTCTAGCATTAAATTAGCTTTGCTTGAAAAAGAATTAATAAATGAACTTTCAAGAGAAAATTTTTTAAAAAATGCATTAACACTGTATGAAAAAGACAAATATGATTTTATTATTATCGACTGCCCCCCTACACTTTCAATATTAACTATAAATGCACTTATTGCAAGCAATTACTTGTTAATACCAATTGAAACGGAATTTTTTGCATTTGAAGGCATAAATCAACTAATAGATACAATAACTACTGTAAAGCAAATAAATAAAAATTTAGAGATTGCGGGTGTTTTTATAAATAAATACGACATAAGGAACAAAAGTAAAGAAAAATATGTAAGCTCGCTAAAAAAAGTTTTTAAAGAAAAGCTTTTAAATACAAAAATAAGGAAAAATATAACTATCTCAAAATCTCAAGAAGCAAAAATGCCTGTATATGAATATGACAAGGAAAGCAATGCTGCAAAAGATTTTTTAGAGCTCTCAAAAGAGATAATAAACAAAATTAAGGAATAGCTATGTCTGACAATTTAGAAACTTTAATGTTTCTAATGGGTAAAAAATTAGAAACATCTTCAAATAATTCAGAAAATACTGAAAAAAAAGAAATTATTTCGATTGAAAGAAAAAACTTTGACTACAATAAGCTAGATAAAGATATTTCTGATTTTTTAAAAAAAAAGCAATATGAAATTTTCAATATTTTCAACAACACTTATACAAAAATTGGAAAGATACTTAAAGACGCTCAAGACAAATTAAAAGGAAACAATCAATATAACGGGCTTTTTTATCAGTGGTTCAAAAGTATGGGATTTAAAAAAGACAAGGTTTACGCCTTAATATCAAGATACAATCTGCTTGTCGAAAATTCCGACAAGCAGCTCACTATAGAAAAATTACCTTTATCATTATCATATGAAATATCTAAAAAATCTTGTCCCCCTATTTTAAAAACCGAAGTTCTAAATGGAAAAATAAATTCTTTAAAAGAATTTAAAATTGTTTATAAAAAAAGTTTTGATTTAAAGGATACGCGCAAACCATTACTTAAGAAAAACGAAAAATATGAAAATGACATAAAAGAAGTATTAGATTTTATATTAAAAAATATAAAAGAATTTAAAAATATCGAATTTAACAAATTAAGACAAGAAAACTTAAAATTATTTTTTAATTCTATTTTGGAAATAAAGAAAAAAATAAAATATATTAAAAATAATTCTATTTAAATTTACAGCTGCACTAATAAGAATATATAAAATATATTCTTATTGTTCATTTTTTAAATATTATTTTTTTACTTTTAAATTTAACTACAAATAACAAAATATAAACTTTGCCCTTCTTTTAAAGCCCAATATTTCTTTATAAAAACTAAACAATTTTAAAATAAGCTTAAAAAATTTATGCATTGTGACAAATGCCTAAAAAATAAAAATTCTCATAAAATATTTTACAATCTTTAAATTATAAAAATAATTTAGCTACTATGACCAAAAAGGGAAACAATCCTTTTTAAATCGCCAGCAGTAAAATACTCTATCTCTATTTTGCCTTTATTTTGATTCCCTTTGATATCTATTTTTGTTTGGATTTTATCAAATAGAAATTCTTTTATATTATTTAAAAAAGGATCTTGTTCTAGCTCTCTTTTTTTTACTATGGATTTGGAAAAATTTTTAACATATTTTTCTGCATCCCTTACAGAAAATTTTTTTTTAAGTATAATTAAATAAAGATTATACCTGTCTTGCCTGTCTTTTAAGGATAAAATAACTTTAGCATGCCCAAAAGAAATTTCTTTTCTATGTATTGCATTTAATATTTCTTGCTCAAGATCTAAAATTCTAACTAAATTTGAAATATAGGTCCTGCTTTTACCAATTTTTTCAGATAAATCCTTTTGAGTTAACGAATATTTATTCATTATATTTTTATAGGCATAAGCCTCTTCAACAGGAGTAAAATTTTCTCTTTGAATATTTTCAACCAAGGGCATAAAATCTTTACAGGATTCTTTTATGTCAACCTCTATGACAGGAATATTTGTCAACTGAATAAGTTTAGCAGCCCTAAACCTTCTTTCTCCTACTATTATTTTATATCTATCATTTGCTTTACAAACAATTAAAGGTTGCAAAATTCCATTTTCTTTTATAGAAATGCTTAGCTCTTCTAATTCAACAAGACTAACAGATTTCCTTGGCTGATCATTATCAATATCTAAAAGATGAATATCTATCATTTTAAAAACTCCATCCATATTGTCAAAACCTCCTACAACACAAAATTTTACCAGGTTATAATATTGAATTACAATTTAAGAATAAAAAAAAAGAATGTTCCACGTGGAACATTCTTAAACAAGAAAAACCAATTCTTTATTTAATAAATTTTGAAACAGAAACCAAGCTGTCATTATCAAGAAATAATACTTGAATTCCTCTAGCATCTTTGCCTTGTTCAGATACTTTTCCAGCTACTGTTCTTAAAGCTTTTGAACGTTTACTTACAAGCAAGATTTCATCATCCTCTGAAACTGCTATAGCATCAACAACACTACCCGCTTTTTTATCAGATTTTTTATAACTAGTATAACCAGTGGCTCCTCTTTTAAGCTCAGATATTTTAGACATGTTTAACCTTTTTCCATACCCATTTTCAGAAACAATCAAAAGATAAGGATTTTCTTTAACCGATAAAACTTTAACAAACAAATCACCTTCTTTTAATTTCATTCCACAAACACCTTGGGTACCTCTATTAGTAAGCCTAACATCCCTTGAATTAAATATAAATGCACTACCCTTTTTAGAAAGACAAATTACTTTTTCATCCTTAAAAACAATCTCTGCACTTGTAACAAAATCTTTATCATTCAGTTTAATAACAATAACACCTCGTGACTTTACTGCTTTAAAATCTGTAGATTCGAATCTAGCTATCTTTCCACTTGCAGTTGTAAGCAATAAATAAGCATCATCAGTTAAATCTTTACTATTCTTAATAGTTAATATTTCTTCTTGATCTCCTAAATTAATAAGCTCACTAATATTCTGACCTTTTGAAGCTCTTGAAGAATCTTTTATTTCATAAGCATTGATTAAATAAAGCTTTCCTTCATTTGAAATCATAAATAAATAATCATGAGTATTGACACACAAAGCAATAACAATCTCATCTCCATCATTTAGATCAAACGAACTTAGTCCTTTTCCTCCCGTACCTTGCAATTTATACTCATTTTGTGAAAGTCTTTTAAGGAAACCTTTCTTTGTAAGCATAACAACAATATTTTCTTTTTGCATTAAATCCGACATACTAGTTTTTAAAACCTCCTCATCATAAATTATTTTAGTTCGACGTTCATCGCCAAATTTCAAACCTAAATTAATAGTTTCTTCTCTTATAATATTAATAATCCTTACTGGATTCAAGAGAATATCTTCATAATCTTTTATTAAGCTTAACAGTATATTAAGCTCCTCTTCAAGCTTAAAAATCTCAAGGGCTGTAAGTTTTTGTAACCTCATATCAAGAACTGAATTGGCCTGAATCTCTGAAAGACCAAAATTCGAAACAAGCCTCTCCCTTGCATCTTTTGCTAATTTAGATGATTTAATAATCTTAATAACCTCATCTATATTATTTAAAGCAATATTTAATCCCTCAAGAACATGTGCTTTCTCTTTTGCCTTTCTCAAGTCAAATTCAATACGTCTTTCGATAATATTTTTTCTATGCTCAATAAATTCAAATAACAATTCTTCTAAATTTAACTGTTTGGGAATACCATTAACAAGGGCTAAATTATTTATACTAAAATGCTTTTTAAATTCAGTATATTCATAAAGCAAATTCATAATAACATGAGGATCAAATCCTCTTTTAACTTCAAGAACTATCCTAATACCTTCTCGATCAGATTCATCTCTTATATCTAAAAGTCCTTCTAGCTTTTCTTCTTTTGCTAAAAGCGCAACTTTCATAAGAAGTGCAGATTTATTTACCGTATAAGGTATTTCTGTAACAATTATAGCATTTCTATCTTCTGCTCTTTCTTCAATATGATATCTTGCCCTAATAACAACACTTCCCTTGCCAGTTTTGTATGCTTTAATTAAATTATCATTATAAACAATCTCTCCAAAAGTTGGGAAATCAGGCCCTTTAACTATTTTAAGCAAATCAAATATAGAAGCATTCTCATTATCTAGCATGTAAACAATGGCATCACAAATTTCTCTTAAATTATGAGGTGCCATATTAGTAGCCATTCCAACAGCAATTCCACTAGAGCCATTTACCAAAAGAAATGGAAATGATGACGGCATAATCTCAGGCTCACTTAAAGAATCGTCATAATTAGACTTAAAATTAACAGTCTCTTTGTCTATATCCTTAACAATATATTCAGTTATTTTTTCCATTTTAGCTTCAGTATATCTCATAGCAGCGGGGGGATCTCCGTCAATAGATCCAAAATTTCCCTGTCCCCGTATTACGGGATATCTAAGCGAAAAATCCTGAGCAAGTCTTACAAGAGCATCATAAATTGATTGATCTCCATGAGGATGATATTTCCCAAGAACATCTCCCACTATTCTACCAGCTTTTTTAAAAGCCTTATCAGAACGAAGTCCCATCTCATACATAGAATAAAGTATTCTCCTGTGAACTGGTTTAAGACCATCTCTTACGTCTGGAAGAGCTCTAGAAACAATAACTGACATTGCATAATTTAAATAAGAAGTTTTTATTTCATCTTCTATCCTAACATTTAATATTTGTTCTTTATTTTCTCCAACTGCCATTAACGCTCCAATTACACATCAAGATTAATTACATTAAGTGCATTCTGTTCAATAAATTCTTTTCTGGGCTCAACTAAATCTCCCATAAGAGTAACAAAAATTTTTTCAGCTTCAATAGCATCATCTATATTCATCAATCTCATTTTTCTTCTAGCAGGATCCATAGTTGTTTCCCAAAGCTGCGTTGGATTCATCTCCCCAAGCCCTTTATATCTCTGAAGAGAAATACTATTGCGATTTTTAGTTTCAATAGAATCTAAAAATTTTTCTTTTTCTTTCTCTTCATAAAAATAATAAATACGATTGTCATACTTTATTTTATAAAGAGGAGGCATGGCTATATATATATATCCATTTTCAATTAAATCTCTCATATATCTAAAGAAAAAAGCTAAAAGCAAAGTTCTAATATGAGATCCATCAACATCGGCATCTGCCATAATAATGATCTTGTGATAACGAAGTTTTGTAATATCAAAAGTTTTACCAACTCCTGCACCAAGAGATGCAATTATGGGAATAAGCTTATCATTGGTGATAACCTTATCTTCTCTTGTTTTCTCAACATTAAGCATTTTCCCCCACAGTGGCAAAATGGCCTGAAAAAATCTATTTCTACCCATTTTAGCACTTCCTCCAGCAGAATCACCTTCTACAATATAGATTTCTCTTTCCAAAGGATTTTTAGAAGTACAATCAGCCAATTTTCCAGGCAATGCCAAGCTTTCAAATGCATTTTTTTTTCTTTCTGATTCTCTTGCTTTTCTTGCAGCTTCACGAGCACGAGCAGCTTTTATTGCTTTTCCAAGAATAGTGTCTATCTCTAAAGGATTTAAATTAATAATTTCCAATAAATGTTCATATACAACAACTTCAACTATTTTTCTTATCTCAGAATTACCAAGCTTACTTTTTGTTTGACCTTCAAATTGAGGTTCTGGTACTTTGACAGAAATAACAGCTGTAAGCCCCTCTTTAAAATCATCTCCTGTAAGATTTGGAATATCTTTTTTACTTATTTTTGAATTTTTAAAAGCTTCATTCATGGCCTTAGTAAGTCCACTTCTAAATCCCATAACATGAGTTCCCCCTTCTCTTGTATTAATGTTATTAACAAAAGAAAGAATGTTGTCAGAATAGCTTTCAGTCCATTTAAGCCCCACATTAACAATAACATCATTAATAAAACCATCAATATAATAAGGTTCTGATTGAAAAGCTTTGCTGTCATTAGTTAAATAATCTACAAAAGATTTTATCCCACCCTCAAAATAAAATTTTGAAGATTTTTCTTTACCAATTCTTTTATCTTCAATTGAAATGTATATTTTATCGTTTAAAAAAGCAAGCTCTTTAAGCCTTTTTTCAAGAACATCGAAATTATAATCTAAAGTTTCAAAAATTTCAGAATCCGCCAAAAAAGTAACCTTAGTCCCCGTAACAGAAGATTCCCCCACAACTTCTACTTTAGAAGTCGGAATACCTTTTGAAAAAGTTTGCCTAAAAATTTTTCCATCTCTATTAACATAAACCTCTAAAAACGAAGATAGAGCATTTACAACCGAAATTCCAACGCCATGAAGTCCCCCAGAAACTTTATACGTGCCTTTATTAAACTTACCACCAGAATGTAATTTTGTTAAAACAAGTTCAAGGGCACTAATACCCTCCTCTTCATGAATATCGGTAGGAATACCTCTCCCATTATCAATTACAGTTATAGTATTATCTAAATTGATAATAACATCTATTCTATCACAAAACCCAGCTAAAGCCTCATCAATGCTATTGTCAACCACCTCATAAACCAAATGGTGCAATCCATTAATAGAAACTGAGCCTATATACATGCCAGGCCTTTTCCTAACAGCCTCAAGTCCTTTTAAGACCTGAATGTTACTAGCAACATAATTCATAAACCTTCCATTCATTTAATTAAAATCTAGACACAGATAAATTCTACATTAAAAAAAAAATAATATCTATTACATAGGAAATACCAAAAACTTTTAAAAATTCACAAACAATTTAGATAGAATCCTAATTTAACATTATACTATATAATGTTAAAAGTATAGTGCTAAAACCAACAAGGACAAAAAAATGGAAAAATCAAAAAATATATGGAGCTTGATTTTAACAGAAATAAAAAAAGAACTATCAGAAGAAGAATTTTATGTTTGGTTTGAAAATTTGTGCTTTTTAGAATCAATAGGTGACAATATTAAAATATCTACTCCAAATTTATTTCATAAAAATCAAATAGAAAAAAGATTTACAAAAAAAATTAAAGAAATCCTTATAAAAAATGGCTACAATAACATAGTCATTGTATTTACAAATCAACCACCCAAAACTCATTCTAACAAACAAGAAACTAAAAACCCGGCTCTTAACGAAACTTTTTCAAAGTTCGACAAGCTCAAAGAAAAAACAACTTCCAAAGAAGCAATCCAAAATATTCAAGATCGTATAAAAATGTATATCAAAAAAGAAGAAGAAGAGCCCACAAATTTTAAAAACCCCTTTCTTAAAAAAAGATATACATTTGAAAATTTTATCATCGGGCCAAATAATAAACTTGCTTACAATGCCAGCTTGTCAATCTCAAAAAATCCTGGGAAAAAATATAATCCGTGTTTAATTTATGGTGGAGTTGGACTTGGAAAAACACATTTGCTTCAAAGCATAGGAAACAAAACAGAAGAATTACATCATAACCTTAAAATATTATATGTTACTGCTGAAAATTTTTTAAATGAATTTGTAGAAAGCATAAAGACACACGAAACAAAAAAATTTAAAAAAAAATACAGATACTTAGACATGCTACTTATAGACGATATCCACGACTTACAAAAAAAAGAAGGTATACAAGAAGAGCTTTTTCACACATTTAATGCCCTTTATGAAGACAATAAACAACTAGTATTCACATGTGACCGATCTCCTTCTGAACTTACAAATTTTACAGATCGATTAAAAAGCAGATTCACAAGGGGATTAAATGTTGATATATCAAAGCCCAATTTTGAACTCAGAGCAGCTATTGTCGAAAAAAAAGCAGAAGAAGATGGCATAAATGTCCCTAAAAATATACTAAATCTGGTTGCTCAAAAAGTTACAACCAACGTAAGAGACCTTGAAGCTGCTGTAACAAAACTAAAAGCATATATAGATTTAGACAATATAGAAATTGACATTGAAATTGTTGAAAAAATAATCAAAGAAATAATAATTTACGAAAAAGAAACAACCAATGAGCCAAACAATAAAATTAATATCGAAAATATAAAAAAAATACTCTTAAGAGAGCTAAAAATCACACACAAAGATATTGAGGGGCATAGTAAAAAACCAGAGATAACAAAAGCTAGACATATTTATGCGTACCTTTTGAGAAATTTTACAGAGCTATCAACAGTTGAAATTGGAAAAATTATTGGAGGGAAAACCCATTCAACAGTGCTTTATTCGATAAATAAAATAGATAGAGACAGAAATAATGACAAAGAAATTAACAATTTAATCACAGAACTTATGAACAAAATAAAAAAAAATTAAACTTAATTGAAGAATCAAAAATTATTTTAAACAATTGAACCAAATAATTTATCAAAAATACAACAAAAAAACAACCTACAATTTAACAAGATATTTACTTGCATCATATAGTATTAAATACAATTAAACAATCAAACAGTAGCTTACTACTATTACTACTATATATCTATAAAAAATAAAAATACAAAATCCACAAAATCTTATTAAGATAAAATGTAATAGAATATATAAGGAGGCATCATGCTACACAACACATTTTTTATTTGCGAAACAAATCAAATTATGAATGAGATAGAAAAAGCAAAGGGAATAATATTAAACAGAAATATGAATGATATTTGGAGTGCATTGTTAATAGAAGTAAAAAAATCTAATCTCATAATCAAATCAACAGACAGAAATATATTTTTTGAAAGCACAATTTCAATTGTTTCAGAAACAGATTTTAAGGTATTAATTAATGCTTCAAATTTTTATGATGCAGTAAAAGCATTCAGTTTTTATAAGAAAATCAAAATAGTTTTTAATGAAAATAATAGTAAATTAGAAATTATGGGAGAGTTAAATGATGAGAAAGAGGAATATGAAGATCATTTAAAAGAGCCCACTTTTTCATACGAAGAAATAGAAAATTACAATTATGATATGGTTAATGAAGATTATACTTTTGGAATTGAAATAAAACAAAAATCTTTTAAAAAAGTAATAAATAGAATAGCTTTTTCAGCACATCTTGATGAATCTAAGAATGTATTAAATGGTGTGTATTTTTCAAAAGATGAAGATTCTAAATTACTACTTGTTTCTACTAATGGTCACAGAATGTCTATTTGTAAAACAGAAGTCATAGTTGAAGAAGATGTGAATTTTATAGTTCCTGTAAAAATATTTAATTTCTTAAAACATCTTATGTCGGGAGAAGGTATGGTTAAAATAAAGTTTTCGGATAAAAAATTTTATGTTGAATTTGATAATTATAAAATAGCTTGTAGCTTAATTAATGGTAATTATCCGGATTATAAAAGCATTATACCTAAAGAACAGAAAAATAAATCTTTAGTTTCGCTAGGCATTTTAAAAGATAGACTTGCAAGAGTCAATTTATATGTTGATAAATCAAGAAAGTTGGTTTTAACTTTCTCTGAGTTACAATTAAAACTTCTTGGAGAAGATTTGATTACTGGAAGAAAAGGTGAATTTTTCATTAAAGATCCAAATTATCTGTATGACGGAGCAGATGAGGTTATGGCTATTAATATTTCATATTTTGTTGAAGCTATTAGTGTTTTTGAAACTTCAAAGATAGAAATACAATTTAATTCGGGCAATGTATTAAAATTGAGCGAACCTGAAAATTTTAATTTTACGCACTTGATAATGCCGATGTCTTTGGGTTAAAGTGAGTTATTAATGCTATTTTGAATATTAAAATAAGCTTTTCTAGGTTTATTCAATATTGTTTTTTGCATTGTGGTATAAAAAATTGATATGAATGATTCTGCTTTTAAAAAAATAGGCAATGTTCTTAAGGATTATTTAGAATCCAATTTGCTTGTTAATAAAAAAATAAGTTCGAAATTATTGATTGCCGATAAATGGAATCAGATATTTGAGGCTTTATCAGATGATGTAAAGTTTTTAGATTTTAAAAATGAGCAGATCCTTTTTCTTGAGGTAAGCAATTCAAGTATTTTGTGTAGTATAGCAATCAATAAGTCGAAGATAATAAATTCAGTAAAAGAATTAACAGGTATTAAAATAATAGATATAAAGGTTTTGGTAAGGTAATTATTATTGACAATTGCATTTATATGCTATACCATGTTAGTGTTTAATTTGTAGCTTGGCAGCATAAAATTGTTTTTAATGGAGGAGCGTTTTGAAAAGAACTTATCAACCCAGTCGTGTTAAAAGAAATAGAAAATTTGGGTTTAGAGCTAGAATGAAAACTAAAGGCGGAAGACTTATTCTTTCAAGGCGAAGGGCAAAAGGAAGAATGAAATTAACTGTTTCTGATGAGAAAAAGAAATATTAGTTTAAAATCAAAAATAGAAATTCAAAAAATTTTCAAAGAAGGCAAGCTGATTAGATTTAGCAATCTTAATCTTAAAATGTTCTATAAATCAAATCATTTGGTTTATTCTAGAATTCTTGTTACCTTTTCTAAAGGCTTTAGGGGATCTGTTAAAAGGAATCGCATTAGAAGACTTTTTAAAGAAGCTTTTAGAAAAAGATTAGAATTGTTAGAAGGGATTGCTTTAGATATTATTTTTGTAGTTTCTTATGGTAAGTTAACTTTGACTTATTTTAGCATTGAATCTCTCATGAAAGGTTTGGTTTTAAGGTGTGAAAGGGGCATAGGTGAATCAAAGTAGAAGAATTTTAAGAACAGTTTATTTGTCTTTATTTTTAATAGGTCTTTTCATGCTTATTAATGATATTTTTTCTTCAAACATTTTAAGTTCTAAGTCTTCTGATAAGGAAGTGCAGTTTGATTTAAACAAAAGTTTTGATGATAATGAGATGTCTTCAGTTAAGAGTAATAGCTTTAATTTGATTAATAAATCTCAAGATATTATTGTAGAGACAGGGATATATGTTGCTACTTTTTCTACATTTAAAGGAAATTTGGTTTCATTAAAGCTTAAAAATCATTTAAATTTGGAAAAAAATCCTACAGATTTGATTAATATTGATCGCAAAAATGAAACTTTTTTTGACATTAGTTTTGACTATTTTGTAGATGATTTGTTTTTGTATAAAAAGATAGATGATTTTAATCATGAATTTAAAGCTTATTTTAAAAATAATGGTAAAACTTATGAATATGTAAAGAAGTATACATTTTCGAAAAAAGATGAGTACTTAATGCAATTCAAAGTTACTGTAAATGGTCTTGAGGATTATAACTTATTTGATTTTGATTCTTATAAAATTATTTTTAGTTCTGAGATTGAAAGGTTGAGTGATAAAGCAAAGCTACAATATAATAATTATTTGTCTCAAATAATTTATTATGATAATAAGCTTAAATATGGTAAAGATGGTCTAAGGATTAACAATCCCAGATGGATTGGTTCTAGTACTAAGTATTTTGGGGTGTTAGTTTCYAAAGAAAATATGGAGGTTGAATTTAAGAAGGAAAGAGGAACTCTTAAATCGTTTATTATTAATAATGTTAGAAATAAAAAAAATATTAGCGATGAGTTTTTTATTTACGCTGGACCTAAGGATAATAGATATTTAGACGTTTTTGACAAGAGAGATGACAATACCTTTGGTTTATTTGATATTTTTTTTGGAATGTCAGTGGAAAAGAGTTTTTGGTATTTGATTCAAGTTCCTATGCAAATGGTAATGCAAGTTTTTTATGATGTTATACCTAATTGGGGGCTTTCAATTATTTTTTTGACAATTGTTGTTAGAATACTTATCTTTCCTTTGACATTTAAGGGATTTAGAGCTACTGCGGARCTTTCCAAGCTTCAACCTAAAATGAAAGAGCTTCAAGCAAAGTTTAAGCATGATCCTAAAAAGTTAAATGAAGAGATGGGAAGGCTTTATAAAGAAGAAGGAGTTAATCCTCTTGGGGGGTGTCTTCCTGTAATTTTGCAGCTTCCTATATTTTTTGCTCTTTATTCACTTGTAAATAATTTATTTTTATTAAGAGGAGCTAGTTTTATTCCAGGATGGATTGATGATTTATCTATCGGTGACAGTGTATATCATTTTGGATATAAGCTTTATTTTGTTTCTTGGACCGATATTAGAATTTTGCCTTTTATTATGATGTTTACTCAATTGGGATCTACAATTGTTAGTTCTAATATGGATTTAAAAAATCTTGGGGCGCAGCAGAAGTTTTTATATTTTGGAATGCCTATTATGTTTTTTTTCATACTTTACAATATGCCATCAGGGCTTTTAATATATTGGATTACAACAAATATTTTTACTATTTTGCAGCAATACTATATAAAGATGCATTTGTCTTAAAGGGGGAATAATATGAGCTATGAATTTTACGGAAAAACCGAGCAAGAAGCAATAAAGAAAGCAATGAGAGATCTAGAATTAAAAGAAGGCGAGTTTGATGTAGAAATTTTAGATAAAGAAAGGGTTGGATTTTTATTTAAGAAAGAAATGATTAAAATACGGGTTTCTCCTCATGCAAAGGAGGTTAAAAAAGACGATTTTGAAATTAAAATTGGTGATGAAATTTGTGATAAAATTTTAGAATTTGTAAAAGAAATGCTAATTAAAATGGGATATTCTGTACATTTGACAATAGAGCCCAAAGAAGGGGGATATGTTAAGATTTCTATTGAAACAGATAGTCCAAATATTTTGATTGGACGAGAGGGTAAAAATTTAGATTCTTTGCAGCTTTTAACAAATGTTTATGCCTCTAAGCTTATTGGTGAAAATGGGGCTTTTAATAGGGTTATATTGGATATTGGAGATTATAGAGAACGGTTTAAATCTAGGTTTATTAATTTAGCAATAAATTCTTTTCATAAAGTCAAAAGAACCAGGCGCTCTATTTTGTTGCCATCAATGAATCCTTTTGAAAGAAGGATTGTTCATACAACTTTAAATCGTTATAGTGACATAAAAACTGAAAGTGAGGGAGATGGAAATATAAAAAGAATAAGAGTCTCTTATGTTAGAAATAATAGGTATGGTATCAACAATTCTCGTGGTTATCAGAAAAGAGATATTGGTTTTAAAAAATAGATTAATGGGCTTGCTTTGTATTGAATTTTAAAGAGGAATAATAGTATGAAGATTTTTTTAACCGGAATTGCAGGGTTTATTGGATTTCATGTAGCTAAAAAGCTTGTGGAAAAAGGGCATGAAGTTTTGGGAATAGACGTATTAAATGATTATTATGAACTCAAATTTAAGCATGAAAGGTTAGAAGCTTTAGGGTTTTGTTCTAAGGATGTTAAAACGCATAAGATTATTAAGAGTGAAAAATATAATAATTTATCTTTTGCTTATCTTGATATACTAAATAAGGATAAACTGCTAGAACTTTTTAAAGATCATAAGTTTACACATGTTTGCCATTTGGCTGCTCAAGCGGGCATTAGAGATAGTCTTGAAAATCCTGATAGCTATGTTTCAATAAATATTGTTGGGTTTTTTAATGTTTTGGATGTATGTAGAGTTTATAAAGAAAACATCGAGCATTTTGTTTATGCATCAACGTCATCGGTTTATGGCATAAATGAAAATATGCCGTCTAGTGAAGATTCTATTACGGATCACCCTTTAAATTTATATGCAGCTAGTAAAAAATCTAATGAGATGATGGCGCATGCTTATAGTGCATCTTTTAATATTCCCACAACAGGGCTTAGATTTTTCACAGTTTATGGGACTTATGGAAGACCCGATATGGCTTTATATTTATTTTCAGATGGAATTAAAAATGGCAAGGCTATTAATATTTTTAATAATGGGAATATGGCTAGAGATTTTACATATGTGGGTGACATTGCAGACGGTGTTTACAAAGTTTTGAAAAATCCGGCTAAGAGTGATTGTAATTTTGACGTTAAAAATCCAAATTCATCAACTTCTTCTTTTCCTTACAGAATATATAATATAGGAACTGGACACGCAACTAAACTGCTAGATTTTATTAGCGAGCTTGAAGCAAATTTTGATAAAAAGGCCTTAAAAAATTATATGCCTATGCAAAAAGCAGATGTTGTAGAAAGTTGTTGTGATATTTTAAAGCTTAAAAATGATGTTGGGTATGAGGCTAAAGTTTCTATTAAAGAAGGAATAAAAGAATTTTCACAGTGGTATAAAATGCTAGAGTCTACCAAGAAGACTTGATTTTAAACTTTTTTATGCAAAATAATAAATTTTTAATAAATTTTATGTTTGGTTTTGATTTAATAATTATTTATTTTTTGATTTAAATTCAATTCAACTTCTTAGGTGTATAATTTATTATAGGCATTTGATAAAAGAAAAAATAAAATGGAAAGGAGTGATATAAATGGGTGTTTTAGATAAGATTAAACCAGGTGTAGTTTATGGGAAGGAACTACATTTTTTATATGAAATATGTAAAAAGGAAGGATTTGCTATTCCTTCTATTAATTGTATAGGAACAAATTCTATTAATGCAGTTTTGGAGGCAGCAAAAGAAATTAATTCTCCTATTATGATACAATTTTCTAATAGTGGATCTGCTTTTATTTCTGGAAAAGGATTAAAGATGGAAAAACCACAAGGAGTTTCAATAGTTGGAGCTATTTCTGGTGCTATGCATGTTCATTTAATGGCAGAGCATTATGGTGTTCCTGTTGTTCTTCATACTGATCACTGTGCTAAAAATTTGCTTCCTTGGGTTGAAGGCCTTTTAGAATATGGAGAGAAATACTATAGTCAGCACAAAAAACCATTATTTTCTTCACATATGTTAGATTTATCAGAAGAACCTATTAAAGAAAATATTGAAATTTCTAAAAAATTCTTAGAAAGAATGGCAAAAATTGAAATGTTTTTGGAAATAGAGCTTGGAATTACGGGTGGGGAAGAGGATGGAGTTGACAATTCAGATAGAGCTTTGCATGAACTATTTTCTACTCCTGAGGATATTTATTATGGATATTCAGAACTTTTAAAAGTTAGCCCAAATTTTCAGATTGCAGCAGCTTTTGGAAATGTTCATGGGGTATATAAACCGGGGAATGTTAAGCTTACTCCAAAAGTTTTAAAAGATGGTCAAGATTATGTCATATCAAAAACAGGAGTAAATATGGCTAAGCCAGTTTCTTATGTTTTTCATGGAGGGTCTGGATCTACAATTGATGAGATTAATGAGGCGCTTTCTTATGGCGTTGTAAAGATGAATATTGACACAGATACACAGTGGGCTGCCTGGGAGGGTGTTTTAAATTATTACAAAAAAAATGAAAGTCGTTTGCAAGGTCAATTAGGAGATGGCAAGGATATTGATATTCCAAATAAGAAATTTTATGATCCAAGGGTTTGGTTAAGAGAAGCTGAAGTTTCTATGAAAGACCGTGTGAAGATTGCATGCAAAAATCTTAATAATATTAATAGAAATTAAATAAAAATTCACTAATTTTTATTTGCAAGCTGCTTTTTGAGCGGCTTTTTTATTATTCTAATTATATTTTAGATATTTATAAAATTATTGATTGTTTGATATAGTTTTTTACTATTTATCGGGTATTTTTTTGTTTATTTTTTCAAAACCTGAATAATAGATTAATTTATTTTTAAAATTATTATTAAATGCTGTGTTTATGAGACTGTTTTGATTGAAAAAGTAATTAATTAATAAGATTTTTTTAAATTTTAAAAAAGCATTTTGTTTTAGATTTTGAGACTTAATTTCTTGAAAGAATAGCAGTATCTTGAAAAATTCCAAGGAATGTTGAGTAGCTGATTTTTATAATTTTAAAGGTATATGGCAGAGCTTGCATTATGGATTAATTGTCACCATCAACAATATTAATTCCCAGTTCTTTGAGTTGTTCATTTGAGATTTTAGAGGGGGAATTATCAAGAGGGCTTGCTGCAAAAGAATTTTTAGGAAACAGTATTACATCTTTTATTGAAGTTGATTTTGTCATCAACATTATTAGTCTATCAATGCCAATAGCAATGCCACCATGATTAGGAGCTCCATATTCTAATGCTTTTAGAAAAAATCCAAATCTATCTTCTGATTTTTCTTTTTGAAATCCTATTATTTTGAAAATTCTTTGTTGAAGCTCTTTGTTATGTATTCTAATTGAACCTGAGCCAAGTTCTACGCCATTTAAAACAAGATCGTAAATTTCACCTATAGTTTTTTTTGGATTTTTTTCTAAATTAGCAATATATTGCTTTTTGGGAAGCGAGAACATGTGGTGAGCTGGTGAATAGGTTTTTGTATTTTCGTCATATTCAAATAGTGGAAAATCATAGACCCATAGAAATTCAAATTTATTTTCATCTATTAGTCCAAGATCATTTGCAATTTTTATTCTAATTTGACCCATTGCTTTACATGCAGTTTCCCAGTTATTATTAGCTGTAAAGAAAATTATGTCATTATTTTCTAAAGAATAGGTTTTTATTAATTCCTGTTCTTCTGTTTTTAAAAATTTTGCAATTCCCCCGGAAAATTTATTGTTTTCAATTTTTGTAAAATAAAGCCCTTGTGTTTTGTAAAGCTTTGCAATTTCTTCTAAATTGTTTATTTTTGCTCTTGAAAACTTGTCAGCTTTATCTTTTACTATTAAAATTTTAATTGAACCTTTGTTTTTTAGAGTATCTTTGAATATATTAAATTCTGAATTTTTTAGATTACGACTTATATCTTGTAATTCAAGTTCAAATCTAGTATCTGGTTTGTCGCTTCCATATTTGTTCATTGCCTTTTTGTATGTTATTTTTTTGAATTTTTTAGGTAGGTTAATATTGATGCAATTTTTGAATATTAAAAAAAGCATATTTTCTATTAATTTAAAAATATTTTCTTTTTTGACAAAGCTCATTTCAAGATCGAGCTGGGTGAACTCTGGTTGTCTGTCCCCTCTTGAATCTTCGTCTCTATAGCAGCGGGCTATTTGAAAGTATTTGTCAAATCCTGCTATCATTATGAGTTGTTTGTAAAGTTGTGGAGATTGAGGTAGTGCATAAAAAGATCCTTTGTGAATCCTTGATGGGATTACAAAATCTCTTGCACCTTCTGGCGTTGATTTTACAAAAGTTGGAGTTTCTAGCTCTAAAAATTTTCTTTTTATTAAAAAATTTCTAATAAGATGAGTAGCCTGACATCTTAAAATAATTTTATTTTTCAAGGAATCTCTTCTTAAATCTAAGTATCTGTATTCAAGTTTTGAGTTTTCACTTGCATTATTGTCATCTTCTATCATAAATGGCAATTCATTGCACTTTGAGATAATTTCAATGTTTTTTGCCAATATTTCAAAATGTCCTGTTTTCATATTTGCATTTATCATGTTGGGGGGTCTTTTGATCAACAGTCCTTGAATTTTAATGCAATATTCAAGTTTTATTTTTTCTGCGATCTTTAGAAGCTTTTCTTCATTTACCAGAACTTGAGCTTTTTCATATCTGTCTCTTATATTTAGAAAGATAAATTTTCCGTGGTGTCTAATTTTTTTTACCCAAGCATTTATTTCAACTTTTTTGTCTATCAATTTTTCATTCAATTCATTACATTTGATAACTTTAAACATAACTTAGCTCACTATTATATTATAAATTTCTTTATCTGTTTTTGCATTTAAAATTTCTTTTTTGTACAGATCAACTTTGCCCACAACAGATGCTAAAATTCTAGGGTAGCTAACGTAATCTTTTGCTGGGCACAGTATTAATATAAAAACATGACTTAAGTTCTTGTCAAGAGCATTAAAGTCAATTCCCTCATGGCTTATTCCTATTGCAATATGTATTTTTGATATTAAATTTGTTTTTAAATGGGGAATGGCAAAGCCTTCTTTTAGTGCAGTAGTAATTAACTTTTCTCTTTCCATTAAATCTTGGAATATTCTTTCTTTATCAATTTCAATGTTTATTACGCTTAGAAGCTCTCTTATTACATCAGCCTTATTGCTTGATTTTAATTCTAGAATAATGTTTTCCTTTTTTATTCTTTTATTTAGGTTGATATTACTAAGGATTTTATCGTAATTTATTGAGTAATCTAGTTTTTTTGCTCTTAAAGAGACTGTTTCAACTTCTTTGGTTATTTTTTCTAGGTTTAAGATTGTTTCTCTAAAAAGATCTTGTATTATAATTAAATGATTATTTGGGCATTCAAATGTGATTTTGCTACCTTCTCGTTTTATTGAGAAGGATATATTGTTTTTTCTTGCATTAATATATTGTGAAGAATCATTTTTAATTTGTTGTGTAAAAAATCCTTCTTTTCTTAACTCATTTTTAAAGTCCCATATAAGAATTTTGGCTAAATTATCATATTCAAATGATACGCATATGTGTGTATTTTGATCTATTGGGAGTTCTTTTTTAAGTCCACTTTTATTTATTTTAAATAAAAAGTTTATTATGGGTGTTGCAATGATTGTTGGCAAAAACACCATTATTATTATGATTCCAAATATTTTTTGGCTAATAAATCCTGAAGATAATGCTACATTTGCCATAATAAGTGAAACTTCTCCTCTTGGAACCATTCCGGTTGCAATTTTTAAGGCTCCAAGTTTATTAAATCCTAAAAAGAGTGCTGGGATAAAGCAAAATATACTTTTAGTAATTATTGCTATTGCGCTAATTGCTAATCCTAAAATAAGAACTTCCTTTGAAAGTATTTCATTAATATCTGACATAAGTCCGATTGATGTAAAAAAGATCGGGATAAAGAATCTTTCAAAGATTGTTAGTTTGTCTTGAATTACGTATACAATGTCTGTTTTTGACATAGCAAGTCCAAATACATAAGCCCCAACAACAAAAGACATTCCTAAATTTTGGAAAATGCTTGCAATAGTAAGGGCTAGAGAGAGCGTTATTACGGTTGCTAAGGTGACACTGTTTAATTTTTTCAACAGTCTTGAGAGTGTTTCTGATATATATATTAAAGAGAAAGTTAAGCATAGCCAAATTACTATGTTTTGAACTATAGCTTTTATTGAGCTTGCTATATCAAGATCTGATATAGATCTTGATATAGTTATTACACTTGTAAGCATAAGCATTGAAAGCACATCATCAATAATTGAAGTTGAGATTATTGTCACTCCTTCTGAGGTACTCATTTTTTTCTTTGCCGAGAGTATGCTTGCTGCGATTCCTGCTGATGTTGGGGTTCCAATTATTCCAATAAAAAGTGAGGTTGGGCTTATTAGGGGAACGTTAAAAATTATGCTTGCCATTAGTACAAAACTTGTGAAGGTTCCAACAACCTCTGTTATTCCAATAATTCCTCCGCGTGGCAAAAATTTGATAAACAATTTTAAGTCAGTTTCAAGTCCTGCTGTGAAAAGCAATATTATTGAAGCTATGGTAGAGATTGCAAATATTTTTTCATTTATTAAATAATTTTCTCCAATTTGAGTTATTCCCAATGGGAATAATAAAGGTATTTGAATTTTTCCAAAGGCATTCGGACTTAGAATTATTCCCGCTGTTATTTGCCCTATTACTTTTGGAATTCCTATTTTAGCTACTAGATTGCCTATTGAAATAGATGAGATTACGATGATTGCCAGACTCATGACAAAAGCCGACATTTTTACTTCAATGTCGTATTTTGTTGAGTATGAAAATAGAAGATTAGGTAAGTGCAGCAGTATTGTTATGTAAAAAATTTTTTTGTTCATTTTTAAAGCTCTTTTGAAAAATTATATTTTAGCAAGTTTAATAAATTTTTAATTGCTAGTTTTTCTTTTTTTCCAACGACTGTTATTTTTATTTTTTCTTTGTATATTATACCCAATATGATAATTTCTATTGTGGACTTTGCGTCAGCTTTTCTGCCATCTTTTGTTGTTATTTTTATGTCGCACGAAGAATGTTTATTTGCGAATTCAGCAATGATGTTTGCCGACCTTGAATGTATTCCATCTTTATTTATTATCTCAATTTCTACTTCTTGCATTTTTTACTTATCTTATTTGTTGTTTTTTTTCTCTTTCTCTTTGGTTGCTGTTTTGTAAAGTCTTGCTATTGCACTATCAATAAGATTAAGAAGTATTTTCCCATCTTCTCTTATATGTATTATTTTCCCCCAATTAAAGTGAATATGTGCGTCTAATTTAAAAAGTTCATGTTCTTTTTTAATTGTAATTTTTAAATTATCAATATGTTTTTTGATATGAGTATCAAATTTTTCTAGCTTTTTGAGAATAAAATTTTTTTCATTCTCATTCAAGCTGTAATTAACCGTTTGAATTTTAGGTTCCATAATATGTTCTCCCTTTCTCAGATTTTAATTCATTTCTGTATTTATTTACTGTTCTTCTAGAAATAGAGATTCCTTTGGACTTTAGTATAACAGAAATCTCTTTGTCTGACATCTTTTTATTTGCTTCTAATAACTTTTTTACTGTTATTTTGATGCTTAATTTTGAAAATTCATTTGTTTTTGCTCCACCAACAGAGCTAAAAAGCTCTTTGATTAATATTGTACCCCATTCGCATTTTAAGTATTTATTTTTTATTGCTCTTGATATTGTTGATTTTGATACACTAATTTTTTCTGATAAAATGCTCAAGTTCATTGGCCTTAAGCTTTTAAATCCTCTTCTTAGAAATTCTTTTTGCAATGTATATATAGCTATTCCTATTTTTGCAAGTATTTCGTCTCTATATCGTAGGGATTCGATTAACCACTTTGCTTTTTTTTGTTTTTGGGGGTTTTCACTTGTCCTTTTAAGTTCTTTTTTAAAGATATTAACTTCTTTGATTTTAATTTTAAATTTATTATTGTGATTTATTATTAATATATCTGGATCAACATAAAAATTAGTGTCGTTTGGGTCTTTAAATTCGAGCGTTGGGTTGGGGTTAAGTTTTTGTCTGATAATTTCTAAAGCCGTGTTAAATTCTTTGCTTCTTATTTTAAGTTCCTCTTTTAACTTTTTTTGAGTTTTTTCAAGAAGCTCTGCTTTTTCAAGAATTTTAATAATATTAGTTTCTAATTTATGATGCTTTGCTTGCAAAATTAACGATTCTATTATGTTGGGGACACAAATTCCAATTGGATCAAATTTTTGAATAAGTTCAATTATTTTTTTTACTTTTTCTTTTTCTTCCTTTTTAAAAAGATCGTAAGGGTTTATTATATGAAAACCTTTGCTGTTTAGATTGTTTATGAGTATTTCGCCTATTTTAATTTCATCTTCATTTATTCTTTGAATTCTTAATTGCAGTAAAAGGTGTTCTTTTAAAGAAGTATTTGTTTGTGTTTTTTCAAGAGCTATGTCGTGTTGATTTTTTATCATATCATCTTCTTTATAAAAAACTTTTTTAAACCTATATGTTTTCAATGTTTCAAAAAATATTTTATTTGAGTTTATTTCTAGACATTCATTATTTTCGCTTTCTTCTAGTATAAGCTTTGTTAATTCTTTTTGGTTAAGGCTTAATATTTTTATTGTTTGTATTTGAATTGAGTTTAAATTTTGAGATATTTTTAATTTTTGTTTAATCATATTTATATTAATGTATAAAAAAATCCACTAAGTATAATTACTAATGCTGGACTTATTTTATTATAAAAAAATAAAATAAAAAAATTAATTCCTACAATAGCCAGAGTTTTCAAAAGTTCTGTTTTGTTGTTTTCTATTTTTAAATATGTATTTTCAAGCAAAATGATTATTGTAATTATCCACAGCGCAACAATAATAGGTTTTAGATTTTCTAGGCAATAATTTAAAAAGCCGATTTTATGTAGTATTAGGAGGATTATAATCATTATTATTATTGGGGCTGTTATTAATGCTACTGTAGCAATTATTGCTCCCGCAATTCCTGCAGTTTTCATTCCAACGTATGTTGCTATGTTTGTTGCAATAGGCCCAGGGGTTATTCTTGATATTGTAATCATATTGACAAATTCTTCTTTTGTTATCCAATGTTTATTATTAATTATTTCGTTGTTTATTATTGCTGCAATTCCATTACCGCCTCCGAAATTTAATAATCCGATTTTTAAGAATGTAATGAATAAATTTATTAAAATCAACCGATATCCTTTTTCTATTTAGTTAATATTTTTTTTATTGTTATATATTTAAATGTGTATACTAAAAAGAAAATTAACAATATGTATGATATTTTTATTTTTAATTTAAAAATTGCAAAAATTACAAGAAAACATATTGTCCATTTTATTATAGAATCATTTAGCATTTTTTTGGAAAATTTTAAAACAACGGTTATCATTATGATAATTGAAGATATTTTTGCACCTTCGAGAAATTTTTTAACATGTATGCTATCTGGTACTAATTTTAGATAAAGGAAAACCATTATTATTGCAATAATGGAAGGCAAAATTCCTGCAACAACGAGCAAAAGTGCGCATGGAAAACCTCCAAATTTTCTTCCTACTAGGAACACAAAATTAATCGCTGTAACTCCAGGAATAACATTTGATGTTGCTAGTATTTTGTTAAAATCGTCCTCAGATATTATTTTTCTTTTTTTAACAAATATTTTTTTAAGCTCAGATATAATTATTAATCCTCCGCCAATTGTAAGTGTTGTTGTTTTAAAGACAAGTAAAAACAAGTCCAGAATTTCATATATTTTTTTTTGTTTCTTTTTATACATTTGTTTTGTCAAATTTAGTAAAAACCTTTGGATACTAATTTTATCACAAATATTGTTGTAATGTTCATTTTGTTGTTGAGCGGCAGTAATGAAAATATGCTTTATTGTGTCTTTAAAATATTGAGTCATTGTTTTAATTAGGGTTTTTATTGGAAGGCTTGTTTGTTTTTTGTGCTATAATTCAATTAATTTATGTAAAGCCCGGAAGGAAAGTTTAATTTGTTTAAGGAGTTTTTTATATTTCAAGATTATTTTAATTATATTATTGAGGGCGTGGTAGGTTATGGTCTAAAAGTTTCGATTGCTATAGTGCTATGGTATTTTTTAAAGTTAATAGTTAGTAAAATGGGAAAAATTTTATTTAAAACTTTAGAAAAGTCCAGATTAGAGGAAAAGTTAGAAGTTACAGTTTTTAACTTTTTAAAATCTTTTTTTAAAATATTAACAGACTTTGTTATTGTTTTAATAATATTGCCATATCTTGGGGTGCCTACAACATCTATTATTGCTGTATTTGGATCATTAGGGCTTGCCATTGGGCTTGCTGCTCAGAATATTCTATCTAATTTTGTTAGTGGATTTATTGTTTTGAATTCTAAGTTTTTTAAGTGTGGAGATCATATTCAATGTGGAGATGTTGAAGGTTTGGTTGCAGATGTCCAAATTTTTTTTACTACACTTGAAACATTTAACAAAGAAATTATTAAAATTCCAAACAGTAAGCTTACATCCAATTTTGTTGTTAATTTTTCGTCATGTACTAGAAGAAGAGTTGTGTTTTCTTTTCAAGTTCCCTATGATACGAATATTGGTTTATTAAAGGATAAAATAGAGGATTTAATGATTTTCAATAATAAGAAATTTAATGTTGAGCTTTGTGCTCCTACTCTTATTGTTAAAAAATACACTCCTTATTATATAGTTTTGCAAGTTCGATTTTTTGTTAATACAGAGGTTTTTTGGGATTTTCAATATTTTGTTGGTGAGTCTATTCAAAATGTTTTATTGGATATGAAAATTAAGGTTCCAATTTGTTTTGTGCCTTTTGATAAGCTGTATTAATGATTTTTTCTTGCAATAATTTCTGAGTAATAGTTTTTAATTTTTTTTGTGAAAAAATAGCTTGAAAATTTAGTGGAGTGTTTTTTTGCATTTTCTTTAAATTTTTTTAGTATTTCATCATCTTTTATTACTTTGTCTATGTACCGAGATAAGTTTTCATATTTTTTTATTAAGAATCCGTTTATCCCCTCTTTTATTACGTCTTTATATATATAATCATTTATTAAAATAGCAGGTATTCCCGCGGTTAATGCTTCTATTACTGTCATTGGATATACTTCGCTTTTTGATAGGCTAGCAAAGATATCAGAAATTTTGTAGTAATAGTATATTTCTTCCCATGGAATTGTTCCTATTAGCAATATTTGTTTTTCAAGCCCATGTTTGATGCTAAAATTTTTTATTTCCTTTTCTTCACTTCCTTTACCAATAAGTATAAGCTTATAATTATTGTTTTGCATTAAAAGATCTTTTAAGTGTGTTACTAATAAATTTATATTTTTTTCTTTATTTATTCTTCCAACAAATATTATTATTTTGTCTGTTTGCTTTATATTGTGCTTTTTCAAAATTTCATCTTTTTTTTCTTTGCTTAGAGTTTTTATAAAAAGCTTTCTATCAACCCCATTTGGAATTATTTTATAGTTAGAAGAATTATTTGAAAGTTGGAAATATCTCTCTTTTGCTTTACTTGATGGGTAAATAAAATGTTTTATTTTATTATAATGTTTTCGCATCATTTTGTCGGGTTTGATAAAATATTTAAAAATTCCTAAGTAATGCAAATAATAATCCCACATTGTATGGCTTGTATGAACTATTGGTATGTTGTGTTTTAATGCAATTTGTTTTCCAATTTTTCCCATAGAAAATTCAGAGTGAGTATGAATGATGTCTGGTTTATAGCTTTGTATTATTTTGGATATTTTTCTTTTATTGGGAAAAGCTATTACAGCATCAAGTTTTTTATTTATTTGAATAGATGAGCATCTGTAAACGTTTTTTTCGTTTAAAGATTTTTTGGATTTTGGGCAAAATATGTAAACCTCATAGCCATTTTTTTCAAATCCCTCTTTAATTTGTTTTATTGATGTTGCTACTCCATTTTTTTCTGGGATATATGTATCTGTAAATATTGCGACTTTCATATTCTCCTCCTAGCTTAAGTATAATATATTTGCTACTTGGATTATAATTTACTTTAATGCAAGCGGTTTATTTATTGTTGGGTAATGAGCAAGGTTTAAAAGAAGCCTATTTAAAAGAGCTTTTAATTAAAATGGATGCTTTTAAATCCGAAGTTTCAGTTACTAAAATTTTTTTGTCAGAACTCTCAGCTGTAGGATTTGCTGAGAAATTATTTTCCAATTCTTTTTTTTCAAAAAAAGAAATTTTTATTGTTTATGAGTCTGAACTTTTAAAAGCAGGAAAAGATTTAGAGCTAGTGTGTAATTCAATCTTAAAGTCTAACAATAAAACTGTTATTTTTGTTTCCAATAGCAATACATGTAACATTGATTTTAAGAATAAGCTTAAGTTTATAAAAAAAGTTTTTTATGAGATTCCTGATGATGATAAATTTACATTTGTAAAAAGAAATTTTTTTAATCTTAATATTAAAATTACAGATTCTGCAATAAATTTAATGCTTTTAATGTTAAATTCAGATACTAAAATTTTGAAATTTTATATAGATTCTTTTGCGCTTTTTGCCAAGAATAATACCATTGAGGAGGAAGATATAGCTTCTTGGATTAGTTTTATTCGCTTTGAGAACACCTTTTCCTTATTTAATTCAATTTTGAGAAAAGATATGACTCAGTCTTTGATCAAGATTAAGTCTATTTTGGATCAGGGAGAAGATTTGCTTAATATTTTAATGAGTCTTATTTGGCAATTTAAAAGATTATTAAAGGTGCAAATAGATTATAATGCATATGGGAGCTTGCAGAGTGCATTGAATAAAAATAAAATCTTTTTTTCATTAAATAAAATTTATAGAGTAGGAATTAAAAATTATTCAATTCCAGAAATTAAAATTGTTTTGAAAATTTTATATAAGTTTGATTTATATTTGAGAATTTATTCTAAAAATATTCATCAAAATTTGTCATATTTTTTAATATTCTCAATTTTAAAGCTTAATAATAATTTTTTAATGCATTATTCTACAGAATCAAAATTTAATTTTTAATGTATGAAGCAAAAATTAAGTTGGATTTTATTATTTTGTTTTTTGTCTTGTAGATCTGAATCTAGATTGGCTGAAAATGTTTTAATAGAGTTTTTTGATTCTATTAAAAATTTTCAAAGCAGTCCTGAAATATTTTTTAATTATTTAAATATTCCAAGTGATGATGATCTGAAGGCAAAAATTCGTGGGTTGAAATCTCAGGCAAAGGATGATTTCATTTTTTATCCTTTGTTTTTTAATAATCTAAGATATGAGATAATAGGTAGAAAAAATATTTCTAAGGGCTTTGAATTTGAAGTTGTTATTAAAAATATTAACTTTCAAAACGGTATAGAAAAATTTTTGGCTAAATTAAATAAAATTGAAGGGAGATCTTTAAATATTAAAAATTTAGAAAAAAAAGAGCGTAAAAAAATATTTGACAATTTAATAAATGAAGTTATTGGAGAGTTGGATGATTTTGATTACACTGAAGTTGTTCATTTTTTTAGAGTAGTTAAGAGTTCTTCTGAAAGTTATAAAATAGAGCTTTTAGGAGATGTTTTAAATATACAGTCTAGAAATAAGCTTATTAATGATCTTTTTTTGGTTTTATCGCCTGGAATTTAAAATAGTGTTTTATTTTAAAAAATATTAATAAATAATAATCTAGTTTAAAATTTATTTATCTTGATTATTATTTTTTATGGAGTTCTCTTTTATTGCAAATTCTTTTATTCTTTTTGCAAGTTGCACGTTTACTTTTATTTTTTCTGAAATTTCGTTTTCACTTAAAGGCAATATATCTTTATAGGTTCCAATTGATTTTAATATTTTTTGGGCTGTTTTTTCTCCAATTCCGTGTATTTTTGTATACAATAGGGTTATTTTTTCTCTTCTTTTTTTGTTAAATCCGTTGGCCTTTCTGTGTGCTTCGTCTCTTACATTTTGCAGTATTCTAAGAGCAGGATGTCCTTGGGGTAGATTTATTCCTTTTTTGTTAGTTGTTAAGAATATTGTTTCTTGTTTTTTTGCCAACGAGCAGACTTTAACTTTGTTTTCTATTTTTAAGCCCTTTAAGATAGAAAGAGCGGCATTTAATTGTCCTTTGCCCCCGTCAATTAAAATTAAATTCGGTAGTTCTAAGTTGTTATTAATTATTTCTGAATATCTTCTTGATATTACTTCTTTTATTGCCTTAAAGTCGTCAATTTCTCCTTTTAATAGTGAATTTAGTTTGTAAAGCCTGTAGTTTTCTTTAAAAGGCATTCCCATTTTAAAAGTAACCATAGAAGCTACTGTTTCTTGACCTTTAAGATGAGCAATGTCAAATCCTTCAATTATTTTGGGAAGTTTGTCCATTTCTAAAACAATTTTCAAACTTTCAAGTGCTTTGGTGCTTTTATTCTCATATTCTCTTAAAGATAATTCAGCATTAGATATGGCCATTTCCATTATTTTTAAAATTTCTTCTGTTTCTTTGTAAATAATTTCTGTTTTTGTATTTTTAATTTCATTTATTAGTTTTTCAACATTTTTAGTGTCGATATCTTTGAGAAAAATATGAATTTTGTCTGGTACTATCATATTAATAGATGTGTAATATTGAATCAAAAATTGTAAAATCAGCTCATTTTCTTTGCATATACTCTCATCAAAGTTTGCATCTCTTTCAACTAATTTTCCATTTCTATATTTTAATACTATTATTGTATTTACATTTTCTCCTGGATGAACATGGACATAATCTATGTTTAAATTATTGGTTTTTGTAACGATTTGGATTTGATTAATTTCTATTAAAGAATTTCTAATTTCTTTTAATTTGATAGCGGTTTCAAAATCTTCTTTTTGTATGGCATGTTTTAATTTGATATCAATTTGACTTGATATTTCGGATATATTTCCATTTAGTATGGATTTTGCCTTATCTAGCTCTTTTTGATATTCTTTTTCAAGGTTTTCCTTGTAGCATACTCCAAGGCACTGTCCCATATGGTAATATAGGCAAGGAGCATTGGATTTTTTTTTACACTTTCTAATCTTAAATGTTTTGTTAATAAAATCTAGTACTTGATCTAATTTTTTTACATTGGTAAATGGTCCAAAATATTCGCTTTTGTCATTAATTATTTTTCTGGTTTTGAAAATTCTTGGATATTTTTCATGGGTTATTCTCACCATGGGGTAACCTTTTCCATCTTTTAATTTTACATTGTAATCAGGTTTGTGGGTTTTAATTAGATTGCACTCTAGAAGCAATGCTTCGTATTCGCTATTTGTTGTAATAACTTCTATTGATTTTACATTTTTCATTAATATTTTGATTTTGTGACTATTTTTTTCTAAAAAATAACTTTTTACTCTTGATCTTAGATTTTTTGCTTTTCCAATATAGAGTATTTTTTTATTTTCATTTAGCATCTTATAGCAACCGCTTGTGGTTGGTAATTTTATTACTTTTTCGAATAAATTTGTTAGGTTCTCTTTCATAATGTTAGGCAGTTTTTAGATTTTAAAAATCATCTTATGATATAATATTGTATCATAAGGCAGTTTGTTTTATGTTTTGAGGTATTTAAAAATATGGGTAATAACAAATAAAAGGTCAAAAATGAGATTAATTTTAATGCTCTTGCTAYCTTTTTTGTGCTTTTCTACTCTGTTATCTCAAGAATTGAAGTTGATACTTGATTCGAAAAAAAATTTTAAATTTATTCAAGATTTTAGCAATGTTACTTTTGAAAGGGATATGAGGGGTTTGCTTGGTATTTATTTGGATAGATATAAAGCTGTTTTAGATTTGAATAATATTGATTTGCGCTTAGAAATAGGAAGGGATAATAAATTAAAAGACACATCTTCAAATTATTTAGTTAGTGCAAAAAGTTTGAGAGTTTCAAATGAATTTCGTAATGTTTCTAATGGCTCTTTAATTTTTTATTCAAATCAAAATCCTGTTAAGTTTAAGCCACTTACAAAGAAAGCGTTCTTTTTTTCAGGCAATACTGTGTCTGATTTTACTATTAAGTTTTGGGTATATCGAACAACGTCTGTTACAGGAGAAATTATTTTTAGTTGGGATGGTTATAAAAAGATTAATAATTCGTGGGTAGATCAGTCTATTAGATTAGAAAGCGATGAGGGAAATTTTGTTTGGGTTTTAAACAATGTATTTTTAAAAGACAATAAAAATCCTATCAAAATTAGAATGAAAAGTAATGATGATTTTATTCCAAAGAAATGGCATTTGCATACTTTAAGATATAGGCAAAAGGACGGCATACTTGAATATTTGATAGATTCTAAACCTCAGGCAATAGAATATATAACAGATGATAAGAAGGAAGGATCAGGATATTTATTAAGTATTGGTAATTTTATTGATTTTACCTTAGGAACTTATTTTACTGGTGCGGTTGAGAATTTGGAAATACATAAAAGCTTTGAAGAGGTTAGTAGTGCTTTTTTCTCAAAGAATATGGGATACATTATTACAGAGCCTATTAAGCTTTCTAAATATTATTCTCAAGTGTTATCCTTTGATGTTGATTCTAATGTTCCTAAGGATACAGAGATTGTTTATTATTACAGATTAGATAATAAGGTATTTTATGATACAGATAGTCATGGGAATATTAAAAAAAATTTAACTGGGGCATGGATTCATTTTGATCCTAAAAAAGATTTTCCAGATTCAAAGATATCAAAATATATTCAAATAAAAGTTGAATTTTATCCTAGTGGAGATTCTGTAAGTAGTCCTTCTCTTTATAGTATGTCAATTACTTACGTTCCTGAAGCAGCTCCATTTCCTCCTGTGATAACAAAAGTTATTCCAGGTTCCAGAGAAGTTTTTATTGAATGGATTCCTGTTGTTAATAGCAGTGTTGAGGGGTATTACATTTATATTGGTGTTGTTTCTGGTAATTATCATGGAAAAACCGGCGGCGGTGTTTTAACTTCTCCTATTGATGTTGGAAATCAAACTTCTTTTAAGATTACAGGACTTGAAGACGGAAGACTTTACTATATTAGTATTGCCGCTTACAATTTGGATAAAAGTGTTAATAAGACTTCTTTTTCAAAGGAAATTTCTGTAAGGCCTATGGAGATTTTTAAAAAATATGAATAACTTTAGTTTTGAGAAGGCTTTAAATTTTTATAAAAATGGTGATTTTAAAAGCTCTCTTGATAATTTAGATGTTTTTGATGAGAATTTTGATTCTCTTGCACTTAAAGCGCTTATTTATTTCAAGAAAAAGGATTATAAGGCTCTTTTATATGTTTTAAATACTTATCCTGTTGTTTTGAGCGAATATAATTTTTTAGTTAAACTTATAGATTATGGCAAAATTGAAAAAAATAAAGATGATTTAGGTCCTTTTGAGAATTATAATTTAGGTGTTTTTTATTTTAATTTAAAAGAATATAAACTTGCTTTAAGTTGTTTTTTAAAAGCTAAAGAGCAAAAATCTGATTTTGTACAAGCTTTAAACAATAGTGCTGTCTTATTCGAAATGTTGGATAACAAAGACGAGGCTTTAAAATTATTTTTTGAGGCTAGAGATTTGGATCAAAACAATTCTCTAGTTAAGCTTAATATTTGGATTTTAAAAAATAGTGCATCTCTTCAAGCAGCAAGCTTTTTAAAAGTAGATAAAATTTTTTTTGATGCCAATCTTGCTCTTGTTGTTAATTATTTAATGTATTATTTTTATTCTATTGGGGAAATAAGCAGAGCAATTAGGCTTTCTGAGAAATTTTTAACAGACTCTCATTATTCTAAATATATTTGGCACAATAGGGCAACTATTTTTCATAAAATAGGCAACATGACTCAAGCCACAACATCTTATGTTAAAGCTATTTTAAATTTTCCTAATATTTATACGATCTACAATATGCATATTGCAACAGTTGAGCTTTTAAAATTTTCTCCTAAAAAGTCTATTGAGAGAATGGTTAATGATTATTCTAACTTAGATTTGATATATTTATATGCAACCTTATTTTTTCTTAGAAATCGTGATCTTGAGGATGCCTATTTTTATATGAAAAAACTTTGTGAGCTTAATCCAGAGCCTTATTCAAAATTTTTAAAATTGCTTGAGTCCAGCGAGGATATGTTAATTGAAACTCTGCTTGAAGAATTTGCAGTATCTTTAAGAGTAAATTGGTATTTAGAGTATTTATTTTTTATTGACAATTCTTTAAATTTGAGAGATCCTATTTTTGTTTTTGATCACAATATAAGAGTAAATACGTATATTTGGAGAATTAAAGATGAGTGCATTGAATTAAAATTTAGCAACAATGAGGAAAAAATGGTTCAAGAAATCTTGCATGAAGAATGTATTTTGCCCGAAATTGACATTTCTATTGGGGATTTTCAAAATTTAATAGAAGCTTATAAAGAGTTTAGAATAAATTACTAATAATTTATAATTTATTTGGTTGACAATAATAATATCTCTAAGATAATATGTATTAATGTTATAGGAGAGATGCCAGAGTGGCCGAATGGGGCTTCCTGCTAAGAAGTTGTCCTTTTAAAAGGGGACCATGGGTTCGAATCCCATTCTCTCCGTAATTATTTAAATATTGACAGCGTGTATTTTATTTATTAAAATTTGTTTTAACTCTGGAGAGGTGGCAGAGTGGTTTAATGCTACGGTCTTGAAAACCGTTGTAGGTGTAAGCCTACCGTGAGTTCGAATCTCACCCTCTCCGTAATTATCATTTAATTTTAAGTATTAAGATTAAGACTGAGAGTGAAGGTTTTTGTTTGGTTGATATTCATTTTCTGTGTTTTCATGTATGGGGAATTGAAACTCAATTTTATCGCAGCCATTACAATCATTTGAGAATGGATTATAAAAAACTATAATTTGGTTATTTTTAAAATAATATTTATATCTTGGAAAGATTGTTGTGAATTTTTTTTCCAATTCTTTTTGACTGTGTTTTCCTTTAACATAAAAATCTTTAATTCTACTATTTAGCTGTTCTTTTAATACGTTTATTAGAGAGTCTAGCTGATCTTTTGATATTATTTCTGAAATTTCTATTTTTTTGTTTCCTTTTAGGTTTAAAGAATAATATTTCAAGAAAGTGCTTGATTCTTTTTCTCTGAAAGATTCTTTGTATAAAATAGATGTAATGCCAATATTTTCATTTTTAAATATTGTAAAATTGGAAAAATAAAAATATTCATTTTTTGAGTTTTCGGGGTTTGATATTTTATTTTCGATGTCTTTTTTCCATTTTTTTATAAGATTTTCAAATTCAAAGTTTGCATTTTCCATAAAAGGAATTTTTGCATCTATATGGAGAATATTATTGTTTTGCAGTATTTCATTTTCTTTGATATTTTTAGTTTTAATTTCAAATTCGGAATTAACTTTACTTGAGACTGATTTAGAGCATGATAGAATAGATAATATTGAAAGAAAAATGATTATTCTAGTTTTCACAATTTCTCCATTTTCTATTGAATGTTTTTATTGTAATAAATAGTAATTTTTATTACAATAAAAACTAATTATTTGTGTCCATAGCTCAGTTGGATAGAGCGTTAGATTGCGATTCTTAAGGTCGGAGGTTCAAGTCCTCTTGGACACGAAAAGTTTGTTAGTTTGGAGAGATGGCCGAGTGGCTTAAGGCGCACGCTTGGAAAGCGTGTATACAGTAAAATGTATCATGGGTTCGAATCCCATTCTCTCCGATTCCTAGGACCCGTACTATCAAGTATTGCTGAATCCCGTCAGGACTGGAAGGTAGCAGCGGTAAGCGATTTTTTTGATGAGTACGTAAGTCTTAGGTTTAATTTTGAACCCAAATGCAATGTTTTGCTTTATGTTAAGATATGGATTTGTCTTTTTGTAACTTTCAATTTTATTATATTTTTTATGTTTCATAAAATTCTTTTAAAGTAATAGCTCTGAGATATAAATATGTTGTATAGTATATATTTACTAATATTTTACTTATTAAAGCATAGGGAGGTAAAAAGTTAATGGCGTCTTCAAGAGGCACTGCTCTTAAGAAACGCCCCAGAGATTTCAACTCTCTTGAAGGGCAAGACTTTGTTGTTGAAACTCTAAAGCATTCTATAGAGAAAAATAAAATAGCTAATGCTTATATCTTTTCAGGGCCAAGAGGCGTTGGTAAAACTTCATCAGCCAGGGCTTTTGCCAGATGCTTAAATTGCAGGAATGGTCCAACAGTTATGCCATGTGGGGAGTGCAGCAATTGTAAATCTATTGAGAATGATAGCAGCCTTGATGTTGTTGAAATTGATGGTGCCTCAAACACTTCGGTTCAAGATATTAGGCAAATTAAAGAAGAGATAATGTTTCCTCCTGCAATTTCTAAATATAGAATATATATTATTGACGAAGTTCATATGCTTTCCAATTCTGCTTTTAATGCTCTTTTAAAGACAATTGAAGAGCCTCCAAATTATATTGTTTTTATTTTTGCCACTACAGAGTCACACAAGCTTCCAGAGACAATAAAAAGCAGATGTCAACATTTTAGTTTTAAACTTTTATCTTTAGATAAGATTTACAATATGCTTAAGAAAGTTTGTTTAGAGGATGATATTAAATATGAAGATGAAGCTTTAAAATGGATTGCATATAAAAGTAGTGGTAGCGTAAGAGATGCTTATACTCTTTTTGATCAGATAGTTTCTTTTACTGATTCTAACATTAAATTAGATCAAATAAGATCCAAGATGGGCTTAACCAATGATGAATTTTTAGAAAAGTTGTCAGTTAGCATTCTTGGTGAAGATGTGAAAGAGTTAATTTGTGTTCTTGATTCTATTTTTTTATCTGGAGTGTCTTATGAGCAATTTCTTTTAGATTCAATCGAATTTTTTAGAGAGGCATTATTTTTAAAGATAGGTATTAAAAATTTTGAGTTTATTGGAATTAAATCTGAGGATTTGAGAAAGAAATTAATTGAGTTTGATTTGAACTATCTTGAAAGAATTATTGTTGTTTTGCTTGAAACTTACAGGGATTTGCAATTTTCGGTTAATCCAAGATATGAGCTTGAGATTAATTTTATTAAAATTTTAAGACTTAAAAGTTATGTTCCAAATCATGTTTTAATAAAGCAAATTCAAAATCTTGAAGACAATCTGTTAGAAAATATTGCTACAGATTCAAACAATTTTGATGTTTTATCAAATAATAAGAGCGAAGATGATTTGGCTTTTATTCCATCAAAATCTAGTTTAAAATGTGAATTTCCCGAAATCAAATCTTTAGAAAAAGAGGAGGCTGATCGTGATGAAAATTTATCAACAAAAATTGATAAAAATATTTTAGAGACCAATAGTATTGACGAGATTGATGAGATTTTTATTGAAGATGATAATGCGAGTAATTCAAATGATTTTATTGATATAAGAGATAAATTTATTTATATTGTTTCAAGATATGTTCAAACTTTAGTTCATTCGGGAGAGGTTGCTATTGATGACAATGTTCTTTATTATAAGGTGTTTAGTGAGTTTGAATATAATGAGCTTCAAAATTATAAAGGTGAGATAAGATCTGAATTTTACAAAGAATTCCCCAATTTAAGCATTGTGTTTCAGAAAAATTTTAAAAACCTTGAAAAGGATTTTGAAAAACTAGAAACTGTAAAAAATATTTTTGGAGCAAGTGAAGTTCTGGAGGGATAAAAATATGGCAGTAAATCCGTTAGATTTTTTGAAAAATATGTCTAGCGTTAAGAATAATATTGACAATATTAAAAAGGAAATTTCTAAAATTACGGTTTGTGGTAAAGCAGGTAGCAATATTGTTACTATTGAGATGGATGGCGAATTTAATGTTAAAAAAGTTTCAATCAATAAGGAATTTTTTGATGATTTAGACAATGATGCTTTTGAACAAATGATTAAATCTGCTTTAAATGATGCTGTCTCTAAGGTTAAAGAAGAGATAAAATTAAAAACCATGGGAGTTCTTCCTTTTGGAATGTAGTTTTTAATTTTGTAAAAGTTATATTTTGATTTTTCAATACAATGTTAAGTGCTTTATAATTTGTATTATTCCATATAAATGTAATTAATCAGATATAATTTTTGTATTGAATAAGTATTTTTATTTATTTAATTATTTTTAAATATATATCCTAAATTTTAGGAGGATTTATGTCAATGTTATTGCAAAAAACTTTATGTATTGTTAAGCCAGATGGAGTTAGGAGAGGTTTAATTGGCGATGTAGTTTCTAGATTTGAAAGAGTAGGTTTAAAGATGGTAGCTGCTAAAATGCTTATTGTTGATGAGAGTTTGGCAAAAAAACATTATTTATATGATGATATTGTCTTTAGACATAGTGAGGCTGTTTGGAATTCTTTAATTAAATTTATTTCAAATTCCCCTGTTTTTACATTTGTTGTTGAAGGGGTTGAAAGCATTGAGGTTGTGAGGAAGCTTTGTGGTGCTACTGAGCCAAAATTGGCTATTCCTGGAACAATACGGGGAGATTTTTCTTATCATAGTTTTAAGTATTCAAATGAAAAAGGTTTTTCAATTTACAATGTGATTCATGCATCTGCAAATGAGGCAGATGCGATGCGCGAAATACCAATTTGGTTTAAAGACAATGAAATTTTAAACTATAAAAGAGATGATGAATGTGAGCATTATTATTGTTAATTTTTATAAGTCTATCTCTTAAAAGGAATAAGTTGTAAATTACCCTTATGTTATTCTGAAATAAGAGCAATTTTTGTACTTTTGTTTGAATTTTTGCATTTTAGGAGAATTCTTGTATAGAAGATTGTTCTTAAGAGCAGTGTTTTTACCTTGATTTTGTGTTTTACATTATAATTGGTTATGTAAATAAATTTTATTTGATAAAGTTTTTAATGTTGTGTTGTTATGTTTTATAGATTGTCAATTGAAATAGAAAAAATTTTTAGTCTTGTGAAAAATATTTATGAAAATACTTAGACTTTGTTTGTTGTTTTTGTTTTTTGCTTGTACTTTTGATTATGATGAGTATTCTAGTAGATCTGATGTGGCCAAAAAGTTTCCTTCAATACAAATATTAGGAATCAAGTATTATGATGTTGTATACAATAAAGAGCAAACCGTTTTAAATTCTTTAAGCTTTAGTTATTTCAATGACTATAAAATTTATAAGGCAGAGAATGGAAGGTTTTTATATCATTCCCTAGATAATGAAATTTCAGGGAAGTTTAATAATTTGGAAGGTTCTTATATTACAAAGGATTTGGATATGAGAGATTCTGTAGAATTTAAAATAGAAGATAAAAATAATTATTATTTGCTTAATTCAAATAGGCTTTTATGGAAGAATAAAGACAAGAAGTTGCAATCCCCCCCAAATGAGCTAGTATTAATTAGATTTAATGATAGCAAAATAAACGGAAAAGGATTTTCTTATTTTTTAAAGAGCAATGTTTTTTATTTTGATTCTGGAGTTGAAGGAATCATGAATTGAGGGATTTAATTTTAATATGGATTTTTATTATTTTTATTAACAATATTCAAGCAACACAAATAGAATCCAGCCTTAAATCTGAAAGGATTAAGGGAAGTGATGAGAAAAGCACTAATTTTACTTTTAAGTCAGATTTTGCACAAGGAGTAGTGTCTTCTTTTTATAAAAAAATTGTTTTAAAAGGGAATTCAGAGGTTATTTCCTCGGATTTTAATCTTAGAGCAGATGAAATTGAAATTTATGGAGAAAATGGCTCTTATCTTGAAGCTAGAGGCAATGTTTTTTATAAAGATTATAAGAATAAAATGAATGTTAAAGCTCAGTTTTTGTTTTTTAATAGAAAGCTGGATAATTTTTATCTTCAAAAAGGGGTTGAGCTTGAAGACTTAGAAAACAATATGCTTGTTAAAGCAGAAAGAATTGAAGGCAGCAATAAAACTAATGTTTATATTATGCAATATTCTGTTAAAATATATAAGGATGATACTTTTGCAAGAGCTGAAAATGGGACTTATAATAAAGAAGAAAAAGAAATGATTCTTGAGGGGGTTCCAGTAATTTACCAGAAAGACAACTATTATTCTGCTTCAAGAATAATTTTCAATACAAAAACTAATAGGTATAAACTTGAGGGAAGTGTTGAGGGAGAATTTACTCAAGTTGAAAATGATGCTTCTGAAGAAAAAAAATAAAATAAAAGAGATTAAGGAAAGCCTTAACCTTGATTCTGTCAATAATGTTGTCTTAAAAGCAGACAACATTATTAAAAAGTATGGCGAAAAGCTTGCTGTTAACGGTATTACAATTAACATTTATAAAGGTGAGGTTGTGGGGCTTCTTGGTCCAAATGGAGCTGGCAAAACAACAACATTTTATACTATTGTAGGTTTTATTAAGCCTAATGCAGGCAAAGTTTTAATAAATGATTATAACATTTCATCTCTTAATATGTATGAGCGTGCACGAATAGGAATTGTATATCTTCCCCAAGATGCTTCAATTTTTAGAGAACTTACAGTTGAAGAGAATATCATGGTTGCTTTAGAGAGAAGAGAAGATCTATCTAAAGCTGAGCGCAAAATAGAGCTTGTGAATTTGCTTAAAGAATTTGAGATAAAAAGAATACAAAGCCAAAAAGCGTATACTCTTTCTGGTGGAGAGAGAAGGCGAGCAGAGATAGCAAGAGCTTTGGCTGTAAATCCTTATTTTTTACTCTTAGATGAACCTTTTGCTGGTATTGATCCTATTGCGATTGGGGATATAAAGAATATAATAAAAATTTTAAAAGAGAAAAACATAGGAGTTCTTATTACCGATCATAATGTAAGAGATGCTTTTGATATAATAGACAGAGCTTATATTGTTTATCAGGGGCAAGTGCTTGATGAGGGTGATGTTGATTATATAATAAGCAGTGAAAAAGCCAAAAAGCTTTATTTGGGAGAAGAATTTAGATTATGAAAACAATAGAGCACGAACTTTATTATGAATTTAGGATAGCTGATGATGTTAAAATGATTTATACTAAAAAGCCTTTTAATCTAAAATTAAAAGAACTTAGTAATGATAATTTTAACTTTGTTCCTAGGTCTAAGAAAATAAAATATTTAAAGCAATTGCATACAGATATTATTTATAAAGTTGAAGATGATTTTATTAATTTTCAAGAAGGAGATGGTCTTATATCTAGCTCTTTAGATGTAGCCCTTGTTGCTTACTTTGCAGATTGTCTTCCAATATACTTTTATGATTCGGTGAAAAAAATTATAGGGCTTATTCACAGTGGATACAAAGGAAGCTTTAATTTGATTATTTTAAAAATGTTATTTATGTTTGAAAAAATGGGATCAGCTTTGAAGGATTTGAAAATTGTTTTTGGGCCTTATAACAGATCTTGTTGTTATGAAGTTTCTGAAATTTTCTTAAAAGAAGTAAGTAATAAATTTAGCAAAGATTTATTAAATGCTTCTTTTGTTACAAGAGATGGTAAAATATACTTTGATAATGCTAGTTTTAATTTAAATTTACTTTCTAGTTTTAATTTAAATATTTATAATTCAAAGCTTTGTACGTATTGTTTGAAAAATCTTTATTCTTATAGAAGATTAAGAGAAAGTCAAAGTTATGCTTTAATTTGGAGAATTTAATTTGAATGTAAGAGATTTGTCTTTTAAGCTTAATTCAATTTTTGATATAAATAAGTATGAGCATATTGATAAAAATTTAAATGGGCTTCAAGTGGGGAATATTAATGCTAAGGTTAACAAGGTTGCCTTTGCTGTTGATGCTAGCTTTTCAACTTTAAAAGAAGCAAAAGGAAATGATTTTTTAATTACTCATCACGGTATTTTTTGGTCAAAAAAAGAGCGCATTGTTTCTAATATGTATGATAAAACGAAATTTTTAATTGAAAATAATTTAGCTCTTTATTCGGTGCACTTGCCTATGGATGCTCATTCTGTTTATTCGCACAGCAAAGTGTTCTCAGATTTTTTAGGATTAAAAAATTCTTTTGCTTTTGCAAATTATGGCGGAGTTAATCTAGGGATTATTGCTGATTCTGTTTTTAGCTTTTCTGAAATTTTAGAAAAAATCAAAAAGGAAAATAAACATATTCTTTTTTCGAAAAAGTTCAAAGAATCGGTGAATAAGGTTGCAATTGTTAGTGGTTCTGGATACTCTTTTTTTGAAGAAGCTTTATGTCATGATGTAGATTTGTTTATAACCGGCGACACTTCTCATCAAATATATTCTTTGGCAGAAGAATTCGGTGTGAATTTGATTTTTGCAGGTCATTATTTTACTGAAACTTTTGGTTTAATTAAATTAATGGAAGATTTCAAAATTCAAGAAGATTTAGAGGTTAAATTTATTTGTAAAAATACTAATTTATAAGGATTTTTGTATGAGCGCTAAAAGTAAGCAATATTTCAATATTTTTGTATTTATTATTAGTTTGATTTTTTTTGATCAACTTTCTAAGTATTTGGTTGCAAAGTATGTTAAATTAGGTTCAATATATTTTTCCTTTTTTGATGATTTTTTTAGGATAATACATGTAAGAAACACAGGTATTTTATTTTCTATGGGCTCTAATATCCATTATAGCTTGAAAAAAATTTTTTTTCTTGCAATGCCTATTTTCATTTTAATATTTGTTTTTTATCTTTCTTTGAAAGAAAGAAATTGTATTGCCAGAATTTCACTTTTATTAATTTTTTCAGGAGGAGTAGGAAATGTTATTGATAGATTGTTTAGACCTTCTGGAGTTGTAGATTTTTTAGATTTGAAATTTTATGGAATTTTTGGACTTGATAGATGGCCTACTTTTAATTTTGCAGATAGCTATGTTGTTATAGGTATGATTTTATTTTTGGTTTATGATTTTTTTATAAAAAGAAAAGTGCTTAATAAATGAAGATTTTGAGTTTTATTTTATGTATGTTAATGAACTTATCATTAATGTTTCTAGTTTTCTTTTTAGAGTTTTTTTTAGTTGTTAAATTTAGCATTATTGTAAAGCCCTATTTGCAATTTATATTGATTTTTATGATGATTGTTTTCGCTGTTTTGGTGGGGTATTTTGTGTCAATTTTTATTGTAAAAAGTTTACTTATTAAGTTGTTTGAACTAGATCAATAAAAAGAGAGGCTTTGTGTCTTTAAGGATTTTAATTACTGGCGAGGTTGTCGGCAAAGCTGGGATTATTGTTATAAAATCTTTTTTATCATCCTTTAAGGTGGAAAAAAAGATTGATTTTGTAATATCTGGCAATAATTTTACTACAGGTTTAAGAGGTCTTGGCAAAAAGCATGCCTTTTTATTAAAAAAGTATGGAATTGATGTTTTAACTTTAGGTGAAAATGCTTTTGCAAGGCCTGATTTATCTGATGATCTTGATAAGTATAATTTTATTTTAAAGCCTTTAAATTGTCCTGCAAAATTAAAGGGATATTCTTATTTTATTTATAATATTAATGGCAAAAAATTGGCTGTGATTAGAATTGTAGGTCAAACAGGAATAACTAAATATAAATTTAATCATCCTTTTTATAGTTTTGATTTTTTTTATCAAAGAATCAAGATGCAAACAAATAATATTATTGTTCTTTTTGATTCAAATACTACAGCCGAAGTTAATGCTTTGTTTTTTTATCTAAAATCAAGAGTTAGTGCTTGTCTTGGAACCGGGAAAAGGATTTTAACAGCTGATTTGAGAATTTTAGATAATACTGCTATTATAACTGATTTGGGCAGAGTTGGGAGTTTGGACAGTGTTATTGGATATTCTCCTGATTTAGAGGTGGATAAATTTTTGAAAGGATTTTTAAATCAGAAATTTAATGAATCTTGGGAAGGCCTTGGTTTTAACGGTGTTTTAATTGATATCGATGAGAATGGCCATTCTTTTTCTGTAGAGATTGTTAGAGAATATATAGATTGTAAATCAAGTTTAAAAGATATGGATATTGTTTGATATTCATATCTTTAGATATTCTTTAAATTTTAATAATCTTATCTGTGCGATTTAATTTTATTAAGTTTTTATATATAGGAGGATGGATTATGCATAGTTATATTGTAGAAGGCGGCTATAAGATAGGTGGTCAAATTACAGCTAGTGGGAATAAGAACGCTGCTTTACCCTGTATTTTGGCTGCTTTACTTACCGATGAAGAGGTTATTTTAGAAAATATTCCTAATATTAATGATGTAAAAGTTGTTTTAGATATTTTAAATGACATAGGAGCAGATATTGCAAGAGAGGGAAATACTTTAAAAATAAAAGTTTTAAATATTGTGAAAACAGAAATAGATTCTTCTTTTACAGATTTAATTAGGGCTTCCATACTTTTATTAGGGCCTTTTGTTTCTAGGTTTGGAAAAATAGATATGGCGCTTCCAGGAGGAGATGTGATTGGAAAGAGGAGGCTTGATACTCATTTTTACGGGCTTTGCAAGCTGGGGGCCAAGTTAAGCACAAAAGATAGAAGGATTGTTTTAAAGGCTAACAAGCTTGTTGGCGCTGAAATGTTTTTAGATGAAGCTTCTGTTACAGCCACAGAAAATATCATTATGGCTGCAGTTCTTGCTGAAGGAAATACTGTTATTATGAACGCTGCTTGTGAGCCACATGTTCAAGATTTGTGTAATATGTTAAATTCAATGGGCGCTAATATTTTAGGAATTGGTTCAAATGTTTTAGAAATAAAAGGTGTAAAAAAATTAAGTGGGACCGTATTTAGAATAGGAGCCGATTTCATGCAAGTTGGTTCTTTAATTAGCCTTGCTGCATTAACAGGGGGTGAGTTGGAAATTAAAAAAGCAGATCCCCAACATTTCAGATTAATTAGGCATGTATATTCAAGACTTGGCATTAATTTTGAATATGACAGGGAAAATGTATATGTAAGAAATAAACAAGAATTAAAAGTTAAGTTAGATTTTGGTGGGCACATTCCAAAAATTGATGATGGCCCATGGCCAGCCTTTCCAACAGACCTTATGAGTATTATTGTAGTTACTGCAACGCAAGTAGAAGGCACAGTTTTAGTTTTTGAGAAGATGTTTGAATCTAGGATGTTTTTTGTAGATAAATTAATAAAAATGGGTGCTCGAATTGTGCTTTGTGATCCACACCGCGTAGTAGTTACGGGCAAATCTTCTCTTAAAGGCAATGTTTTGTCTTCTCCGGATGTACGAGCGGGAATGTCTCTTCTTATTGCTGCTTTTGTTGCTGAAGGTCGCAGCGAGATTCAAAATGTTTATCAAATTGAAAGAGGATACGAAGATGTAGTTAACAAATTGATTAATTTGGGTGCAAAAATCAAGAAAGTTAAAAGTCAATAGCTTGTTGTTGGGCTTTATTATATGTATGATTTGTGGAAAATGTTTTTAATAGAAGGTAAGGATAAGGTATTAAGAGGTTGAATTGTGAATGAAAATATATTACATTAATTTTTATTGTTGGGACTTTTTGTTATTTTATTTAGTTAGTCTGTAATTTGAAGTATTATTAGGGTTTTAGTATTTTTATCTAATATTATTAATTTTTTTATTTTATAGTTTAAAGATCTTAGTGTAAAAAATAATATTGAAAGATTGATAAAAATTTGCAGAGAGGTATTTCTGATTTTGAATTTTTATTTTTATAATATTAATTATTCTTTTAAATAAAGTATTTATTTCTCTGCTTTAATTCGTAGAATGGTTTTAATTTTATTAATTACTGTTTATTTATGATTAGTATTAGAATTATAAATTTTTATTATTTATTATATCTGGTTTTAATTTTTCTGTTTTTGGTTATGATTTTTTTGTTGTGGCAGATTAATAGATTTTATTTATATCTTGGTCATTTAATGCATAACATGTTGACTGTTAATTGTTTTGATATTGTATATTAATTTTTAATTTTTGAAATTAAAAATTAAATACTTGTTTATTACTGATGAATAAATTTGATTTTAAATTTTTTATAAAAAATGTTTTAGATGAGGATAAAATTTTATGTCTACAGATAAGAGTAAGACTAGGGAATTAATATTAAATGGCAATTTATACAAGGTTCTTTTTTTAATAAGTTTTCCTATTGTTATAACCAATATTATTCAAGCTTTTTATGATCTTACTGATATGTTTTATGTTGGTAAACTTGGAGCCATGCCTTTGTCAGCGCTTTCACTTGCTGGTCCTGTAAATTTTTTTATTATAGCTATTGCTATGGGAATGGCTACGGGAAGCATTTCTTTGATGTCAAAATGCATAGGAGAGGGAAATTTTTCTCGTTTTTCAAGATATGCAGGGCAACTTATTGTTTTAAACTTTGTTTTATCCTTATTTGTTACTATTTGTGCTTTTTTTTTTATTGATCATCTTTTAGATTTGTTGGGTGTAAAAGGGGAGCTTAAAGAACTCTCAAGAGTTTATTTTTATGTGACAATTTTTGCAATACCTATCATGTTTTTAAGTATTTCAATTACATATATTTTAAATGCTCAAGGAGAAACTATCCTTTCAATGACAATAGTTTTATTTGCCAATATTGTTAATTTTATTCTTGATCCAATTTTAATATTTAGTTTTAATATGGGCATTACTGGAGCTGCTTGGGCCACTTTATTTTCAAAATTGTTAACCGTTGTCTTTTATTTATTTTTGACTTACAGGCTAAATTATGGATTAAAAATTCATCTGAAGGATTTAGTGATAGATATAAGATCCATTAAAGAAATTGTTAATCTGGGATTGCCTTCAACTTTTGGGCAAATAATGGTTTCGTTGTCTTTTTTTATTTTCAATTATATAGTTATTGAGATTAGTCCAAAATTTTTGGCGGCTTATGGACTTACAAACACCATTATTTCTTTTTTATTTCTTCCTGCTATGGGAATTGGTACTGGAATTATTTCAATTGTTGGTCAAAATCTTGGCGCTAAGAAAGTCAATAGGGTGGAAGAAGTTTTGAAAAAAGGTTTTTTTATTTCTTTGGCAATTTTATTGATAATAAATTCGATTGTTATTTTTAATAAACAGTTTATACTAAGGTTATTTACAAATGATTTAGAAGTTTTAAATTATGCTAATAATTATTTATTGTTAACAACTATTGGTACTTTTGGATATGGACTCCAACAAGTATTTTTTGGGGGACTTATTGGGTCTGGCAGGACAAAAATTGCAATGATTGTTATTTTTATTAGGCTGTGGCTTATTCGTCTTCCAGTAGTTTTTATTTTTCAATATTTTGGCATAATGGAAAATTCTTTAGGTTATGCTTTTATAATTTCAAATTATTTGGCAATTATAATTTTAATTGCTTTTACTTGCACTCGTTATTGGGTTAAGCCTATTTTAATTAAAAAATACAAATAGTAATTAAGATTTATTTTATATTTACATTTTGCCAAAAAATGGCTTATTTGTTTTTAATAAATTTAATGTTTTTGGCCTTAAAAATAGATTTTAGATTCTTTGTTAATCTATTTCTAAGTGTAATTGTTTGTTTGCAATAAAGCTTATTTAAGTAGAATTAATTTTAATAATTTTAGGTTTTAAATCATTTCTATTTGTTATTGTTTTTCAAAAATGTATAATGTGGTTTTTCTTTTAGTATTGATTTTAGTTTTTAAATGAAAAGTTTTTGTTTCAAGCCCATTAAGTTTTTCTCTTATTAATTCACCTGTTTTGCTACCTTCTTTAAAAATTGCCAATGAATTTGCATTTATATCTTCTGTGCTTTTGTTTTTAAGAGTAATTATTAGATTATTTTTGCTGTCGGATTTGTAGTTTACTATTTCTACTTTTTGGTTGATTTTTATAGTGCTAATAAGATAGGTAATTTCTTTTGCATTTTCTTTTGATTTTATTGTGCTTGTTTTCATGCAAGACATAAAAACAATTAAAATGCCAGAAATTACAAGTATTGGTAATAATTTAAGCTTAAATTTTTGAGCTTTCATCATTTTTATTATATTTTTTTACCGGGGAAAGTGTTAACCTTTTTGATAAAATAAAGGTTTTTGATCAATTTTAAATAGTGACTAGATTTCAAAAAGTATTTACTATTGTTTTAAATTTCATGTTTTTAAATGTATTAGTTGAGCATTGCTTATTTTAAGTGGTTGCTTTTAAAGCTTTATTTTTTAATATTTTGTGCTTTTCTTTAATTAATGTAAAGTTTATATTAATTTTTAATGCTATTATATGTGTAGTGAATTGAGTTTAAAAGTTTAAGCGTATTGACTATATTTTGTAAAATGTGTAGAATTTTAAAGCTATTAAAATTTTTTAGAAAAACACGTAGTGCGGGTCAATTTCTAAAAAATTGATTTTTTTATTTTTTTGATTATTTGTAGCTATTTTCTTATTTTAATAAGAATAAATTTGTTAAAAATTTTTTAAAGAGATTAAATGTAAGTAGCTATTTAGAATATGAAATTTAGGAGGTTAGTCATGGCAAAAGAAGTTTTTCAAAGAACAAAGCCGCACATGAATGTTGGAACAATAGGTCATGTTGATCATGGTAAAACAACACTAACAGCGGCTATTAGTATTTATTGTTCAAAATTAAATAAAGATGCAAAAGCATTAAAGTATGAAGATATTGATAATGCACCTGAAGAGAAAGCAAGAGGAATAACAATTAATGCTAGGCATATTGAGTACGAAACAGCTAATAGACATTATGCTCATGTAGATTGTCCAGGCCATGCCGATTATATAAAAAATATGATTACAGGAGCAGCTCAAATGGATGCAGCGATACTTTTAGTTGCTGCTGATAGTGGTGCTGAGCCTCAAACAAAAGAGCATTTGCTTCTTGCTCAAAGAATGGGAATAAAGAAAATAATAGTTTTTTTAAATAAATTGGACTTAGCAGATCCTGAACTTGTTGAGCTTGTTGAAGTTGAAGTTTTAGAACTTGTTGAAAAATATGGCTTTTCAGCTGATACTCCAATAATCAAAGGTTCAGCTTTTGGGGCTATGTCAAATCCAGAAGATCCTGAATCTACAAAATGCGTTAAAGAACTTCTTGAATCTATGGATAATTATTTTGATCTTCCAGAAAGAGATATTGACAAGCCATTTTTGCTTGCTGTTGAAGATGTATTTTCTATTTCAGGAAGAGGCACTGTTGCTACTGGGCGTATTGAAAGAGGTATTATTAAAGTTGGTCAAGAAGTTGAAATAGTTGGAATTAAAGAAACCAGAAAAACTACTGTTACTGGTGTTGAAATGTTCCAGAAAATTCTTGAGCAAGGTCAAGCAGGGGATAATGTTGGTCTTCTTTTGAGAGGCGTTGATAAAAAAGACATTGAGAGGGGGCAAGTTTTGTCAGCTCCAGGTACAATTACTCCACACAAGAAATTTAAAGCTTCAATTTATTGTTTGACTAAAGAAGAAGGCGGTAGGCACAAGCCATTTTTCCCAGGGTATAGACCACAGTTCTTTTTTAGAACAACCGATGTTACTGGAGTTGTTGCTTTAGAGGGCAAAGAAATGGTTATGCCTGGTGATAATGTTGATATTATTGTTGAGCTGATCTCTTCAATAGCTATGGATAAGAATGTAGAATTTGCTGTTCGAGAAGGTGGAAGAACCGTTGCTTCAGGAAGAATTCTTGAGATATTGGAATAGGTTAAGACTTTAAGGATATATTAATACTCTCTAAAGTTTAGGAGAATAAATTGATTGCTAAAGATAAGATACGCGTAAGATTGTTTAGTTTTGATGTTAAAATATTAGACCAGAGTGCCGAATCTATTGTTAAAGCTGTTCAGAAGGCTAAGGCTCAGATTAAGGGTCCAATCCCTTTGCCGACAAAAATAAAAAAATATACTGTTTTACGTTCTCCTCATGTCAATAAAAAATCAAGAGAGCAATTTGAGATGAGAACTCATAAAAGGCTTATTGATATCTTAGAACCTACTTCTGCTTTAATGGACTCTTTAATGAAATTAGAGCTTCCAGCAGGTGTTGAGGTAGATATTAAACAGTAAATGATATTTTAAGTATATGAATTTGAGGTATTTTAATGTTGGGATTGATTGGAAAAAAAGTTGGCATGACTCAGATATTTCAGAAAAATGGCATTGTGGTTCCTGTTACTGTTATAGAGTTTCAGCCCAATTATATTATAGGGAAGAAGACAGTCGATAGAGATGGTTATAGTGCTCTTATAGCAGGTTCTGTTGATCTTAAGAGTTCTAAAGTTTCAAAGCCCATAAAAGGTCAATATAAAAGTTTAAAAGATATTGAACCTAAAAGATATGTGATAGAGCTTAAGGGGCTTGACGGGTATGATGCTGGCGATGAGATTAAGGTTGATGTTTTTAAGTCAGTTAAGTATGTAGATGTTACAGGGACTACTAAAGGCAAGGGTTTTCAAGGGGCTATGAAAAGGCATAATTTTAGTGGTGGTCCATCTTCTCATGGATCAAAATTCCATAGACATCTTGGTGGAACAGGACAAGCTACTACTCCTGCAAGAACATTTAAAGGGACCAAAATGGCTGGTAGAATGGGCGGAAATCAACAAACTATTCAAAATCTTGAAGTTGTTTTAATCGATGAAGAAAAAAGAGCCCTTCTAGTAAAAGGGGCTGTGCCTGGTGCTAAGGGTTCTTTTGTTGTTGTTAAGAAATCTAAAAAGTAGGTATTTAGTATGGAAAGAAAAGTTTTTTCTAAAGATGGGAAAGAGATTGGAACTATAAATTTGGATGATAGAGTTTTTAATATAGAAATTAGTCATGGGTCTATTTATAATGCTATAAAAAACGAGTTGTCTAATCTTAGGGTTGGAACATCTTCAACTAAAACCAGATCAGAGGTTAGGGGTAGTTCTAAAAAGCCTTGGAAGCAAAAAGGAACCGGTAGAGCTAGGGTTGGTACAAAGCGAAATCCAGTTTGGATTGGCGGAGGTATAGCATTAGGGCCAAAGCCTAGGGATTATAGCTATAGATTGCCTAAAAAGGTAAAAAAGCTTGCATTTAAGTCTGTATTAAGTTTGCGTGCTGCTGATGAAAATAGTTTTAAAGTTATTGAGAATTTTAATGTTGAATCTGGAAAAACGAAAGATCTTGCTTTAATAATAAAAAATTTTGCAAGTTTTAATGGTAAGGTGGTTATTCTTTTGGGCAATGATGATCAGATGATAAAAAGGGCTGGTAAAAATATAAGAGATTTAAAGATTTTATCTTTTGATAAACTTAGGGTTGTTGATTTATTTTATGCTAAGAATTTAATAGCTCTAGAATCCGCTGTTAACAAGCTCAATGAGTTTTACATTAAATAAAAAGGATGTTGAGGATAAGTATGAAGGCTTATGATATAATAGTTTCACCTATGCTTACTGAAAAAACTAATACTCAAAGGGAAAGTATTAATGTTTATGTTTTTAAAGTTAATAAGAGAGCAAATAAAAAAGAGGTTGGTGCAGCAATAAAAGAACTTTTCAATGTTACTCCAGTATCGTGTAATTTGCTCAATATTAAAAGTAAAGCCAAGGTTGTGGTGTCTAGAAAAGGGTACCCTATAGGTAAGGGAAAAACTTCTTCATGGAAGAAGGCATATGTTTATCTCAAAAAGGAAGATAAAATAGATATTTTTTAGTGGTTTTGGAGAAAAATAAATATGGGTATTAAGACTTATAAGCCAAAAACTTCTTCTTTGCGCTATAAGACGACTTTATCTTTTGATGATTTGAGCAAAGGTAATGATCCTTTGAAATCTTTAACAAAAGGTAAAAAATTTAAATCGGGCAGAGATTCTTCTGGTAGGATTAGTATTAGAAGAAGAGGTGGTGGGCATAAGAGAAAGTATAGGTTGATTGATTTTAATCGAAGAGATAAATTTAGCATTCCTGCTCGAGTTGCTTCTATTGAATATGATCCTAATAGAAGTGCTAATATAGCTTTGCTTGTTTATAAAGATGGAGAAAAAAGGTATATTATTTCTCCTAAAGGCATTAAGGTTGGAGATGTTTTGGAAAGTGGTCCTAATGCTCCAATTAAAATTGGCAATGCCTTACCTCTTGAAAATATTCCTATTGGAAGAACCGTTCACAATATTGAGCTTAATGTTGGAAAGGGTGGACAGCTTATAAGAAGTGCTGGTGGATATGCTATGATACTTGCTTCTGACGGGAATTATGTCACTGTAAAATTATCATCTGGCGAGATGAGATTGATTTTTAAAAAATGTATTGCAACAATTGGTGAAATTGGAAATGAAGATTATGCCAATATTTCTATAGGGAAAGCTGGTAAAAGTAGGTGGCTTGGTAGAAGACCCAAGGTTAGAGGTGTTGCTATGAATCCTGTTGACCATCCACATGGTGGGGGTGAAGGAAAAACTTCTGGAGGTCGTCATCCTGTGTCTCCTTGGGGACAGCCTACTAAAGGTTATAAGACTCGCAAGAAAAAGAGATATTCAGATAAATTTATTATTAAAAGAAGAAATAAATAGGAGAGTATAGTGGCAAGATCTATTAAAAAAGGACCTTTTATAGAAAAGAGTCTTTATCAAAAAGTTTTATCGTCTTTTGGAAGTGAGAAGAGGGTTGTTATTAAAACCTACTCCAGATCTTCAACAATAATTCCTGAAATGGTAAGCCTTACTATATCTGTTTACAATGGCAAAACTTTTATACCTATTTATATTACCGAGGATCTTGTGGGACATAAGCTTGGCGAGTTTTCACCTACAAGGATTTTTAGAGGGCATGCTAAGTCAGATAAAAAGGGAAGGAAGTAAGTAGTTATGTTGGTAAATAGAAGATATACGGCAAAGGGCAAAAATTTACCCTCTTCTCCAAAAAAAGTTAGGCCAATAGCTGACAATATCCGGGGAGAGTCTTATATTAAGGCTATTGCAGTGCTTTGTTCTATGCCTAATAAAGGAGCTAAGCTTTTAGAAAAAGTTGTTAAGTCAGCAGCATCAAATGCTATGTATCACAATAAAAATCTTTCCGAGGACATGATATTTGTTAAAACAGTTATGGTTGATGATGGGCGTCGTCGTAAAAAGATTTGGCCTAGAGCTAGGGGTAGAGCTGATAGGCTTGTTAATAGAAATTGTCATATTTTTGTTGAAGTTGATGAAAAAAAAGATATTAAAGGATAAAGCATGGGCCAAAAAGTACATCCATATAGCTTAAGGGTAAAAATTAATAAGGATTGGAAGTCAAAATGGTATTTTGATAAAAAATTGTATTCTGCAATTCTTCATGAAGATTTTTTAATAAGGCGAGAAATTATGAAATTTCTTAAAGGGATTAAATTTGATATTTCTGATATAGAAATAATTAGAAATAATCCCCAAAAAGTAACAGTAGTAATTGTTACTCCAAGGCCTGGTTCTGTGATAGGGCTTAAAGGTTCTAATCTTGAAAAGATTGGTCAATTGTTAACTAAAAAAATTTCTAAAAAGATTAGCATTAAGATTAAAGAGGTTAAAAGACCTGAGCTTGATGCTCAAATTATTGCTAATGGGATTGCAAAGCAAGTAGAAAATAGGGCGTCTTATAGAAAAGTTTTAAAATCATCTCTTTCTACCTCTATGTTAAAAGGTGCTCAAGGGTTAAAAATTAAAATTGCTGGTAGACTTGGTGGGGCGGAAATTGCTCGAAGCTTTGAGGTTAAGGAAGGTCGGGTTCCTTTGCACACTCTTAGAGCCAATATAGATTATGGATTTTCTGAGGCTCAAACTACTTATGGCATTATTGGAGTTAAGGTTTGGTTATTTAAAGGTGAAGTTTTGGGGAGACAAACTAATTCTGATGCTGGCCAGGTAATAAATAAAAAGCCTTTTAGGGAAAGAGGCGATGCTGTTAAAAATTTTGATAAAACTTTAAATAATAGAGAAAAGGCTAATGAAAAGCAAACTAGGCTTTTGGATAAAAAAGATGGGCTGTCTAAAGATGAAGTAGATCTTTTAAACAAAAAAAAATTTAGTGCGTCTTTTTCTAAAGAAAGAGACGATTCTAATGAGCAGGATATTGGAGGATAATTAGATGTTAAGTCCAAAAAAGGTTAAATATAGAAAGAAGCAGAGAGGAAGATTGTCTGGAGAGGCCCAGAAGGGCAATAAAATTTCTTTTGGTGAATATGGACTTGTTTCTTTGGAAACAAATTTTATTACTGCTCGTCAAATTGAGGCTGCTCGTATTGCAATGACTCGTAAAATAAAAAGAGGCGGAAGGGTTTGGATAAGAATATTTCCTGATATTCCTTATACTAAAAAACCAGCTGAAACTAGAATGGGTAAGGGCAAAGGGGGTGTTGATCATTGGAATGCTCCTGTTAAGCTTGGCACTGTTATGTTTGAAATGTCAGGGGTTGTTGAGGAACTTGCTCAAGAGGCTATGTCGCTTGCAAGCTCTAAGCTTCCAGTAAAAACCATGTTTGTTGTAAGGCGAGATTTGAGGTAATTATGTTGAAAAATTTCAAAAATTTTACTCTTGAGGACATGAAGGCTAAAAGGCTAGAATTAAAGAAAGAATATTTAGATTTAAGATTTAAATCTGTTGTTGGTCATGTTGAAAATCCTTTAAAGAAAAGAGAGATTAGACGTGATATTGCAAGGCTTAATACAATGATTTGTGAATATGAATTAGGTATTAGAAAGGTTTAGATATGGCAAGAGAAAATAAAAAAGAATTAATTGGTAAAGTTGTTAGTGATAAAATGTCTAAGACTATAGTAGTAGAAATTGTTCAAAGAAAGATGCATCCAATTTATCATAAGTATTTAAAGGTTAGTAAAAAAGTTAAAGCACATGATGAAAAAGAAGTTTCAAAGGTTGGCGATAAGGTAAAAATTATTGAAGTTCGACCTATTAGTAAAGATAAAAGATGGTCTCTTGTTGAGGTTTTAGAAAAATTAAAATAGTTTTGATTTTTCTAAAGGAGGTTGATTGTGATTCAGATGCAAACTTATTTAACAATTGCGGATAATACTGGTGGCAAGGTGGCTCAATGTATTAAGGTGCTTGGTGGCAGTAAAAGGCGTTATGCCAAAATTGGGGATATAATAACCATTGTAGTAAAACAAGCAATTCCTAATTCTTCTGTTAAAAAAGGAGATGTTTATAAAGCCGTAATTGTTAGGACTTCTAAAGAAGTAAGACGTAAAAACGGAACTTATGTTAGGTTTGATGATAATGCTTGTGTGATACTTGATGCTAATTTAAGTCCTAGGGGCAAAAGGGTATTTGGGCCTGTTGCAAGAGAACTTAGGGATGCTAATTTTATGAAAGTAGTATCATTGGCTTCAGAGGTTATATAGCAAAAGGGGGTTTTGTGAAGACAAAGTTGAAGATAGGTGATAGCGTAAAAATTCTTTCTGGAAAAGATAGGGGTAGAATAGGTAAGATTGCTAGTATAAATAGAAAAAAAAATAAAGTTATTGTTGAATCTTGCAATATGGTTAAAAAAGTCATTAAAGCTAGGACACCCCAAGAAAAAGGCAGAATAATAGATAAGGAGGCCGCTATAGATATTTCAAATGTGATGATATTTGTCAAGGGAACTTCTTCAAGATTGGGCATTAGATTTGAAAATAATGAAAAAATAAGGTATCTTAAAAAAAATGGACAGAGGATATAGAGTTTATGAATTATGTTCCTGAATTGAAGAAATATTATAAAGACAGTGTTATAAAAGAGCTTGTTAAGGAATTTGAATATAAATCTATAATGCAAGTTCCCAAGCTTGAGAAGATAGTGATTTCTGTAGGTGTTGGGGAGGCTGTTAGGAATAAGAAGTTATTAGATTCTGCTGTTTTAGAGCTTGCTCAGATCACTGGTCAGAAAGCTGTAAAGACAAAAGCAAAAAAAGCAATAGCCGGGTTTAAAATTAGACAAGGACAAGAAATAGGTGCTAAAGTTACACTTAGGGGCAATGCAATGTATGAATTTTTATATAAGCTTATTCATTTAGCATTGCCAAGAGTTAAGGATTTTAGGGGAATCAATGGGGATGCTTTTGATGGCAATGGAAATTACTCTTTTGGGATAACGGAACAAATAATATTTTCTGAAATAGACTATGATAAAATAGAGAGAATATCTGGTTTGAATATTACAATTGTGACAACAGCTTCAAATGATAAAGAAAGTAAAGCTTTGCTTTTGAAATTTGGAATGCCGTTTAGTAATTAGGGGATTTATAAGGTATATGGCAAAAAAATCAATGATTATTAGGGCTTTAAGAAAGCCTAAGTATAAAACAAGGCAAAATAATAGATGTAAATTATGTGGTCGTCCAAGAGGATATTTAAGAGATTTTTGTATGTGTCGAATATGTTTTAGAAAGTATGCGTCTGAAGGATTAATTCCTGGCGTTTCAAAATCAAGTTGGTAAGGGAATTTTATGGCGATTACTTATTCAATAGGAGACATGCTAACTAAATTAAGAAATGCAAGCAGAGTTGGGCATGGATCTGTAGATTTAAAGATGTCTAATATGAATAAATCAATATTAAACATTCTTAAAGAAGAGGGTTATATTAAGGATTTTAATTTTTTAGAAAAGAAAGGAATTGCTTTTATTAGGGTTTTGCTAAAGTATGACAACAAAAGAAATCCTGTTATAAATAAAATAGATGCCATTTCTACTCCTGGTAGAAAAATTTATTCTTCATATAGAAATATGCCAAGAATAAAGAATGGATATGGAATATTAATTATATCTTCTTCTCAAGGTGTTATTACTGGTAAGGAAGCTAAAGATAAAAAAATAGGTGGTGAGTTGATTTGCTCAGTTTGGTAGTTTAATAGGGGGATGTATGTCACGTATTGGAAGACTTCCGATAAAGATTCCAGATGCTGTTAAGGTTGATGTTAAAGACAACTTAGTGATAGTTGAAGGTATTAGGGGAAGATTAGTTCAAGATATAAAAGACAGTATTAATGTTAAAGTTGAGAATGGCAGCGTTATTGTTGATCGAGTTTTAAATGATAAAAAAGCAAAAGCCTACCATGGTCTTTACAGAAGTTTAATTTTTAACATGGTAAAAGGAGTGACTGAAGGATTTTCTAAGTCTCTTACTATAAATGGTATAGGATATAGGGTAGAGCAACAAGGCAATAGCCTTTTTTTAAGCCTTGGTTATTCAACTCAGTTTGAATATGTTATTCCAGATGGTATTAGCGTAAAGCTTGATGGGAATACTAAAATTTCAGTTGAAGGAATAGACAAGTTTAAGGTTGGTCAGGTTGCTGCTGAGATTAGAAGTTTAAAAAAACCAGAGCCGTATAAAGGAAAGGGTATTAAGTATGATAATGAAGTTATTAGAAGAAAAGTTGGAAAATCTGGTGTAAAAAAATAAATTTTAGGTTAATAATTATGAAAAAAATAAAAGAAGCAGAACAGAGAAAGCTTAGACGTAAAAAAAGAATAAAGGACAAAATAGGGCGCGGAGTAGCTAGTAGGCCACGAATTACTGTATTTAAATCTAATAGGTATTTTTATGCGCAAGTTATAGATGATAGTAAGGGACATACTATTGCAAGTATTTCTACTATTGAAAAAAGTCTTAATTTAGGCAAAAATATTGATGATGTAAAAAAACTTGGAGAAGTTCTTGCTAAAAGGCTTAAGGAGAAAAATATAAATAATCTTATTTTTGACAGAAATGGTTATAAGTATCATGGACTTATTGCAAGTTTTGCAACTTCTTTGAGAGAGTTTGGTATTAATATTTAAGGGAGTGTATTTATGGTAGATGTTCATGCTCAAAGAAAGCAGATAGAAAAATTAATATCACTCAACAGAGTTACTAAGGTTGTTAAGGGCGGAAGAAGATTCTCTTTTGCTGCTTTCATGGTTGTTGGAGATGGAGAAGGACATGTTGGTTGGGGCTTTGGTAAAGCTAATGATGCTAGTGATGCAATAAAAAAAAGTTTAACAAGTGCTAGGAAGAATTTAAGATTTGTTCCTATTCGAAAAGGAACATTGCCACATGAGGTTATTGGCTGCTTTAAAAAAGCTAAGGTTTTAATCAAACCAGCTACTCATGGTACTGGTGTTATTGCAGGGGGCCCTGTTCGTGCTGTAATGGAGGCTTTAGGAGTGCATGATATTTTGAGCAAATCTCTTGGTTCTAATAATTCTATGAATGTAGTAAAGGCGACTTTTAAGGCATTTGATTTAGTTTTGAATGCTGAAAAAGTAGCAGAAATGCGAGGAAAAACTTTGAAAACTTTATGGGGTTAATGTATGATTAAAAGGAAATTAAGATTACAACTAAAGAAAGCTAGGTTTAATGCTTCAAGGTCTAGATCTAAGAATAAATGTTTTATTAAAAGAATGGAAAATAATAGAAAAATTATTTCTAAAAACAATATTAATGTGCAAGTTTTTCTTGTAAGAAGTCTTATTGGGAAATTAAATAAAAAGGTCAAAGTTTTAAAAGCATTAGGTTTAAATAAAATAGGCGATAAAAAGGTTCATTTTTTAAATGAATCTATTAAGGGTATGCTTAACGAGACTATTAATATGATTTTATTAAGCGAGGTAATGTAATGTTTAACTTGTTAAAGCCTAAGGGAGCGAGCAAGCGACGTAAAATTGTTGGCAGAGGTCCAGGTTCAGGACTTGGCAAAACTTCTGGGAGAGGTCAAAAAGGGCAAAAAGCAAGAAATACTTCGCCAAGACTTGGATTTGAAGGTGGGCAGACTCCTCTTTATAGAAGATTGCCAAGGAAAGGTTTTTCTAATAGTGATTATAAATTGGAATATGCAATTGTTAATCTTGGAGATATAGATAAAAAATTTAAGGATGGACAAGTTGTCAATTATGATACTTTGCTTGAAAATAAACTTATAAAAAAGAAAAATAAAAAAATTAAGATTTTGTCTAATGGTAAGCTTACAAAAAAAGTTTCTTTTGAGGTTTCTAAAATTTCTAAATCTGCCGAAAGCCTTGTAATAAAAATTGGTTGTACTATTCAATTAGTTTAAAGTGGAATAAAGATGAAAGAATTGTTTTTAAGTTTATTTACCGTTAAGGATTTGAGAAATAAGTTCTTGTTTACTTTATTTGTTCTTTTTCTTTTTAGAGTTGGTTCATATTTGCCGATACCAGGAATAGATTCTGTAGCTCTTAAAAGTTATTTCAAGTCGCAATCAGATTTTTCAATTGCTAATTATTTTGATTTTTTTTCAGGGGGAGCTTTTAGTAATTTTTCTATATTTATGCTTAGTATAGGGCCTTACATTTCGGCATCTATTATTGTTCAGCTTCTTGTTTATTCTTTTCCTTCTTTGAAAAAAATGCAAGAAGGTGACGGCGGAAGACAAAAGACTAAAAAATATACAAAATATTTAACAATAGTTGCAGCTGTAGTTCAAGGATACGCAACAAGCCTTTATGCTAAAGGTATTCCGGGTGCTGTTACCATTCCCTTTTATAGATATATATTTGTTGCTATTTTAACGGTTACTACGGGGACATTTATCCTTTTGTGGTTTGGAGAGCAAATTAATCAAAGAGGTGTAGGTAATGGAACATCTTTGATAATTTTTTCTGGCATAGTGGTTAGACTTCAAGCAGCTTTGTTTAACTTATTCCAAAGCATGCAGGATCCTTCTCAAAATGTTAATCCTGTTTTTGTTATACTTATTATAAGTATATTTATTTTAGTTGTTATATTGATTATATATGAATATAAGGCTCAAATGCGAATTGCCATTCATTATGCTAGAGCAAATTCTAATAATACAGTTAGTTCATATTTGCCAATCAAGTTGAATCCATCGGGCGTTTTGCCTGTTATTTTTGCCTCTGTTTTAATTACTCTGCCTTTACAAATTTTAAGTGGCTTCGCAGAAACTTCTTCCATAGCCAGGCAAATTTTATCTTATTTAAGGCCTAATGGTTTTTATTATACTTTTTTGAATGTAATTTTGATAATTGGATTTACGTATTTTTATTCTAAGATTCAGTTAAGCCCTAAAGACATAAGTAATAATATTCGTAAGAATGGGGGCACTATTCCAGGAATAAAGTCTGATGAGATGGAAAAATATTTAGATGAAATTATGAATAAAACTTTATTTTCAGGATCTATTTTTTTGTCAATTATTGCAATTATTCCATTTTTAGTGCAAAATATTTTTAGATTTCCACACGATGTTTCTAGAATAATGGGGGGGTCTTCTTTGCTTATTATGGTAGGGGTTGCTCTTGATACATTAATTCATATTGATGCTTATTTGAAAACTCAAGGATTTTCTCATGGAAATAAAAAGAATTATGCATTTTTGCAAAAAATTTAGGAGTGTTTGATTATGAAAGTTAGAGTAAGTGTAAAGCCAATTTGTGAAAAATGTAAGGTTATAAAAAGAAAAGGTGTATTAAGAATTATTTGTGATAATTTAAAGCATAAACAAAGACAAAAGTAAAAATTAGAGGAAATAAAATGGCTAGAATATCGGGAATAGATTTACCAAATAATAAACAATTAAAAATAGCTCTTACTTCTATTTATGGTATAGGTAGAACAAGAGCTTTGGAAGTTTGCAATAAATCAAGTATTTCTCCAAGCAAAATTGCTAAAGATTTAGATAATGATGAAGTTAATCGACTTAGGAAGGTAATTGAGAGCGATTATATTGTAGAAGGAAAACTTAGAAGTGAAGTTGCAATGTCTATTAAAAGACTTATGGATATAGCGTGTTATAGGGGCGTTAGGCATAGAAAAGGATTGCCTTTGAGAGGACAGAGAACTAAAACGAATGCAAGAACTAGAAAAGGAAAAAGAAAGACTGTAGCTAACAAGAAAATAGCTAGCAAATAAATAGTTTTTAAGATTTGGAGGGCAAGTTGAGCGCAAAATTATCAACTAATAGTAAAAAAAAAATTAAAAGAAATATCGGAGAAGGAAACGTTTATATACAAGCTACTTTTAATAATACCATAGTTACTGTATCTGATATAAAGGGAAATGCTTTAGCTTGGGCAAGTGCTGGTGGTATGGGTTTTAAAGGTGCTAAAAAGTCGACCCCATATGCTGCTCAAATAACAGCAGAGTCTGCTTTAAATAAAGTGAGAGATTTTGGAATTAATTATGTTCATGTGTATATAAAAGGGCCAGGCATTGGCAGAGAATCTGCAATAAGAGCTATTGGTTCGATTGGTATGACTGTAAAATCAATTTCAGATATTACTCCCATTCCTCATAATGGATGCAGACCGAAAAAAACCAGACGAGTTTAGCTAGAAGGAGTTATGATGCTTGTGGAAAAATTTTTGAAAGATTTCACTATACCTGAAAAAATTGAATTTTTGAAAAGCCAAGGTGATGGGTCTTATGGTAAATTTACGATATATCCTTTTGAAAGAGGCTTTGGAATTACTATAGGTAATACTTTAAGACGTGTGTTACTTTCTTCTATTGAAGGGTATGCGATTACTGCTATGAGAGTTCAGTCTAACAATAAAGACTCTTCGTCAAAGGTTGTTTCAAGTGAATTTGATTTGATTCCTGGAGTTTCTGAAGATACTCTTGAGATTATTGCTAATATTAAAAATATTCATTTGAAACTTGGAGAAGGAGAGCAAAGAAAGACAATAAGCTTTAGTGTTAGCGGTAAAGACACCAATGTTTTAAAAGCTTCTCATTTTGAAAGAGATGGAGTTGAGGTTTTTAATAAAGATTTAGTTATAGCTACTTTATCACATGATGTTAATTTAGATCTTGAATTTCAAATTAATTATGGTAGGGGCTATGTGTCTTCTGAGCAAAATTCTAAGTATTTAGAAGAGGTTAATGTTATTGCTTTAGATTCTATATTTTCTCCTATAGAGAAAGTTTCGTATTCTGTAGAAGATACTAGGGTTGGTCAAAGGTCAGATTATGACAAGCTTGTAATGGAAATTTGGACTACAGGTGTGATTTCTGCCAAAGATGCAATAAAAAAGGCTGCATCAATAGTAAGAGAGTTTTTGTTTCCTCTTGTTGATTTTGAAGACAATGTTAATACATCTTTTGAGAAATCAAAATCAGAAAGTTCTAACTTGCTTGATATGAGTATTGAGAAATTGAATTTGTCAGTCAGATCTTTAAATTGTTTGGCCAAAGAAAATGTTAGGACTTTAGGAGAACTTATTAGTAAAAACGCAGAAGAGCTTTCTAAAGCTAGAAATTTTGGGAAAAAAAGTTTGGAAGAGATAATCGAAAAACTTGGTTCTTATCGATTATATTTAGGAATGTCTAAAGAAGATGCTCTATCTGTATTGAGTAAGAATGTTAAAATATCTGAATAAAAGGAGAGTTTAGGCTATTTCATGAAAACAAAATTGGGTTTTAATAGATTAAGTAGGAAGTCTAGTCACAGGAGAGCGCTTTTAAAAAATATGGTAATTTCTTTTTTTAAGCATGAAAAAATTTCTTCCACTAAGACAAAATTGTTCGAAGTTAAAAGATTTGCTGAAAGATTGATTACAAGGGCAAAAGTTGATACTGTGCATAATAGGCGAGAATTATCAAAATTTATACATGATAAGCATATTTTAAATAAGCTATTTACCAAAATTTCTCCTGTTTTTAGACAAAGAAGTGGTGGGTATACTCGGATGATTAAATTAGGAAAAAGATATGGAGATGCGGCTGAAATGGCTATCCTAGAATTAGTTGAAAAGCCTTTAAAAGTTGAATAATTAATAATTTGAGGGCACTGTTTTAAAGATTAAATTTTAAATTGCTTTTAAACAGCATAGGAGTTAAATGATATGATATATATTATTTTTTCTTCTATTTTTGCTGGCTTTATATTAGGATTTTTAGTAAGAGTTTTTTTAGGTAGATTGTCTTTATTAGATTTAGAAAAAAATCTGAAAAAAGTAAGAGTAGAATCACAATTAGAGATAGAAAATGAAAGAAGGCAAATTATTGCTAATGCAAAATCTCAAATGCTTAAAGAAAAAAACCAGCAAGATAGGGATATAAGAGATCGGAAAAATGAGATTGTTAATTTAGAAAAAAGATTATTACAAAGAGAAGAAACTTTAGATAAGAGAATATCTGCTCTTGACAAACAGCAGTCTAGAGTTGATTTTAAAATTAAAGAATTTGAACAAAAAGAAAAAGTAATAAGAGAAAAAGAGGCCGATCTTGTTAAAAGATTGGAAAATATTTCTGGTCTTACAAGAGAAGATGCAAGAAAAATTGTAATTGAAAAAGTTGAGCATGAGTCCAAAAGAGATGCTCAAGTTATTATCAATAAAAGTGAGCAGGAAGCACAGCTATTAGCAGATAAGGTTGCAAAAGATATTTTAGTATCTACTATGCAGCGTATTGTTACGGAGGTGAGTTCTGAGTTTACAGTGGCTTCTGTTGAGCTACCTAATGATGAGATGAAAGGTAGGATTATAGGTAAAGAAGGGCGCAATATTAGGGCTCTTGAGACTTTAATAGGAGCAGATATCATTATTGATGATACGCCTGAAGCTGTTGTTATATCTTGCTTTGATCCAATAAGAAAAGAGCTTGCCAAGAGGACTTTAGAAAGGCTTGTTACAGATGGCAGAATTCATCCTGCTAGGATTGAAGAAGTTGTGTATAATGTTACCAATGAGATAAATAGCATTATTCAAGAAGAGGGTGAGAAGGTGGTTTTTGACCTTAATATACATGGGCTTGATAAGAGACTTATTAGGGGGTTGGGAAGGCTTTACTTTAGAAGCAGTTATGGTCAAAATGTTTTAAGCCACTCTAAAGAAACGGCTATAATAGGAGAAATTTTGGCTAAAGAGATGAAATTAGATCCTGTTGTAGTAAAAAGAGCATGCCTTTTGCATGATATTGGGAAAGGGATGGAAAGTATTTCTGATAATAGCGAGGGACATGCTATTACTGGTGCTGAACTTGCTCAAAGTTGCGGAGAGAGCGAAATTGTTGTTAATGCTATTGCTGCGCATCACAATGAGGTGAAACCCGAGAGTCTTGAGGCTATTGTGGTTCAAATAGCAGATGCCATTTCAGCATCTCGTCCTGGAGCAAGAAGGGAAAGTTTAAATAACTATATAAATAGACTTAAAAGACTTGAAGACATTGCGTATAGTTTTGAGGGTGTTCAAAAATGTTATGCTATTCAGGCAGGTCGTGAAGTTAGAATTATTGTTGACAATGCTTTAATTAATGATGAAAAGTCAATTTTACTTGCAAGAGATATTGCTAAGAAGATAGAAGCTGAAATGAGATATCCTGGAAAAATTAAAGTTACAATTATTCGCGAAACCAGAGTTATTGAATATGCAAGATAGCACTATTAAAACCTTGATAATTGGGGATATAATAGGCGAGAGTGGATTAAAAAAAGTTTTTTTTAATCTTAAAAACATTAAGAATAAATATAGAATAGATTTAGTAATTGCTAATGGAGAAAATTCTTCAAATGGTTTTGGAATAACTCCAGAAATAGCAAATAATCTTTTTAGATCGGGGGTTAATGTTATTACTACCGGTAATCATGTGTATTCTAATTGCAAAATAAATGATTACCTAAATAAGCAAACATATATCTTAAGGCCAAATAATTTTTCAGATTTGTTAGATGGGCATGGTTATTGTTTTTTAACTATTAGAGATGAAAAAGTTGCTGTTGTTAATGTTCAAGGGGTTTTAAATATGAATTTTATTGTTAAAAATCCTTTTGATAATACAAAAAAATTGGTTAATATGCTGAGTAATAAAGCCAAAACCATTTTTGTAGATTTTCATGCTGAAAGTAATTATGAAAAAGAAAGTTTTGGATATTTTTTAAATGGTTTTGTAACAGGTGTGGTTGGTACTCATACCCATGTTATGACTCAAGATGAAAGAATATTGTCAAAGGGGACAGCCTATATTAGTGATATTGGGATGACAGGTGGATTAAATTCTGTAATAGGATTTAATCCCGACATTTCTCTTAAGGGCTTACTTGAATATACCCCCTTGAGAGCTGAAGTTGTAGAAGATGACACAATTTTACAAGGAGTTATTATTACTTCTAATTTAAAGACAGGCCGCGCTTTAAAAATTGAAAGGATTCAGAAATAATTTATTAAATATACTTTGTAAAAGGTATCCAGAAAAAACACGAAAAGAATTAATGATCTTAATTCTAAAAGGCAATATATATGTAAATTCTCATAAAGARAAAAATCCTAAAATATTAATAAACAAAACAAGTAAAATAGATTTAGTTGAGAATACTTGTCAAACATTTGTATCAAGAGGAGGTTACAAGCTTTTAGAGGCTCTTAAAGATTTTGAAATCGAAGTTAAAAATAAAATTTGTGTTGATGTTGGCTCTTCAACTGGTGGTTTTACCGATTGTCTATTGCAGTGTGGCGCCAATTTTGTTTATTCAATTGATGTAGGCATTAATCAACTCTCTTATAAATTAAGAATTGATCCAAGAGTTAAAGTTTTAGAGAGAACTAATATTTTTGATGTTACAGAATTTAAGATTGTTCCCAATTTTGCCGTTGTAGATGTTTCTTTTAGATCATCAATAAGTATATGTGTAAATTTAATAGATAAACTTTCTGATAATTTTATTATAGTTTTGATTAAACCTCAGTTTGAGTTTAAAAGTTTAAATTTAGATATAAAAAATTTTAATGGTGTTGTGAGTGGTGAGTATTTGAAGATAATTTTGCAAAGCGTAATTGAAAAGTTCTATAAAAATAAATTACAAGTTAAAAAGATATTAAAGTTAAAAACTAAAGGTAAAAAAGGCAATCAAGAATTCATGTTTTTAGTTGTTAAGTCAAGTGTTTTAAGAATTGCAAGCTCTATGCAATTGCTTAGCAATATTGAATTTTAATATTTGTCCAGAGCCTTTTTGTTTAATATTCCTGAGAAATTTAAGTTTAATTCTTCAAGTATTATTGGATTATTTTCTATTGTTAAAATTATTCCATCAATTCCTTTAATTTCAAGACATGTTAAGGTTATTTGAGCGATTTGATTAATTATTCCTTCAATTCCAAAACTATTTTCATAAAATTCTTTAGATAAGTTTATTTTGGCAATTCCTTCGCTTAGGCTTAAATTTAAAAGCTTGGTTTTTATAGGGATTAAACTTAAAAAATTATTTTTTAGCTCGTATTCATTTGGTCCTTTGATTAAAGATTTTAGTGTTTCTTCAAGAATATTTTTGTCGTAATATATAGCTCTTTTTACAGTTTGTCTTAAAAAATAACCTTCTGGGGTTACTTTTATAAAATAAAGTTTAATAAATTTTTTGTTTTTAAGGTTATTATTTCTTTGGTTTTGCTTGAGCTCTTCTTCAAGTTTTTTTATTTCTGGTGGCTGGATTAAAAAACTTTCATTTTTAAGTATTTTTACATTTGTATTTTTATTGGTGTTTTTTTTAGCTTCAATTAATTTATTATCTTGTGTTTGACTTGATTCGAATAAACTGTTATCATAATTTTTTTCTTTAAAAATATGTATAATAAGTGAATTTTTAATTATTAATAGCACACTAATTATTGTTAAAACAATAGCAATTAAAATTAAAAGTATGTCTGATTTGGTTGAGCTTGAACTTTTTTTTCTTTTCAATATAAACACTCATGTGTAATTGGCATAAATACTAATATTTGCTATTATAATGGAAATATCGGAATAAATAAAGAGGTGTATTTGCTTTGCTTAGTTATAAAAAGGTTCTTATTGTTGGTAGACCAAATGTTGGTAAATCTGCTTTATTTAATCGAATTTTAGATACAAAAAGAAGTATTACTGAGAGTACTTACGGTGTTACTAGAGATTTAGTTGAAGAAGTTTGTAAGGTTGATTCTTTTAAGTTTAAATTAATCGATACTGGTGGGTTTACTATCTTGAAAGATGAGATTAGCAAAATTGTTGTGCAAAAGGTTTTAAGCTCTTTAGAAAAAGTTGATTTAATTTTATTGGTTTTAGATATTAATGAAATTTTACTTGAAGATTATCAGATTATTGAAAGACTGAGAAAATATAGTAGTAAGGTGGTTTTGGTTTTAAACAAAGTAGATACTAAGGATAAGGAATGTTTAGCTCACGAATTTCATAATTTAGGATTCAAGCGCTATTTTCTGGTTAGTGCAGCCCATTGTCGAGGCATTACTAAGCTTAGAGATTTTTTAAAAGTAGAAGTTGGTGAAGTTGGCATTGAGAGTGGCGCTGATATTAAGGTTGGGATTATAGGCAAGCCTAATTCAGGCAAATCTACCCTTATTAATTATTTATCTGGAAATGAAATTGCAATTGTTTCTGATCAACCTGGTACTACTAGAGATTTTATTAAAACTAAGTTTACTAGAAATGGGAAAGTTTTTGAGGTTGTTGATACAGCTGGGATAAGGCGAAGGGCAAGAGTAAATGAAATTGTTGAATATTATTCTGTTAATAGGGCCCTAAAAGTAATTGACATGGTAGATATTGTGTTTTTATTGATTGATGTTCAAGAAAAATTGACTTCTCAGGATAAAAAAATTGCTCATTATGTTACTAAAAAGGGGAAAGGAATTGTTATTGTGTTTAGCAAATGGGATCTTGTGGATGAGTCTAAAGGTTATTTTGAAGCCTTAAAGAGCCATGTGAAGTTTTTTTTTCCTATTTTAAATTTTGCTCCTATATTTAGAATTTCTGTTCATAAAAGGATAGGTTTAGATTCTCTTTTTAAAGAATCTTTTAAGTTAAAAGATCAGCTTGAGCTTAAAACCAGTACTCCAGATCTAAATAAAATGTTAAATTTATGGATCAAAGATTATCATTTAAATATTTCTCATAAAATCAAATATATTACACAAGTTAGTACTAATCCTGTTAAGTTTATTCTTTTTGCAAATAAAATAAAGAATTTTCCAAATTCTTACTATAATTATTTAGTAAATAATTTGCGTAAAATTGGATATAAAAATATTCCAATTTTAGTAGAATTAAAGGAAAAAATAAGAGATTTAAAGTGAGATATATATTTTTATTCTTAATATTTAAGAGTCTAAATCTTTTTGCGCTTGAGAGTTTTTTTTATGATTTTGATGTAAGGACTAAATATTTAAAATATTTTAATTCAAGCTATGCGCAAAAAAAAATAAGCCCAATAAAACATTTTATTACAGAAGATTGTTACATTGAAGTTTCAAGTGAAATTTCTTCTGAGTATGTTTATTATTCTTTTTTTAATAAAAAAAAGAATGTAGGTTATATTTTTCCAGGGTCTTACGTGATTAAAGTGGGCAAAGAGGGTATTGAGCAGATAAAAATATTTTTTATAAACAGAGGGGATACGTTTATTAGAATAAAGTCTTCAAAATTTTCTTCTATTGCTGATTTTTATTTAGTAAATACTTTGATTTATAAAGACGTTAAATTGCCCTTTAAGATTGAAGACATTGCGGTAATTTCTCTTGCCAATATAATAAATTATATTGGCAAGGTTGTTGATTTTAGATATTTTATTCCTGAATATTTTGATATTTATAAAAATATTTCTAATATGGTAATTAGTTTAAGAAAATCTCTTAGATCTTTTCCCATTGCTGAGGTTGCTGATGGTGCAATGAATGAATATGGTAAAATGGTGCATATAGAAACTGGGCTGTTGCAAAAAGATCCTGTAGGGTTTAATTGCTCAGGATTTGTTAAATGGGTAGCGGATTCGATTTATAAATCAATGACGGGAAGACTTTTAAAAATTGATGATCTTAAGCTTAGACATATTGGCGTTAGAGGCAGTGGTTTTACTAGAAGTCAGGAATTTAATAAGGATCCTTTTTTTGGTCTTGATTGGATTCGTAATATTGCTTATAGGATAAATAATATTAATGTAGATTTAAATTTATCTAAAATCAAGGAAAATGATGTCAATAATATTAAGTTTTTTGATTATATTGACAATCGTGGTTATAAAATTGAAAATTTAGAGTTTTTATTATATAGTCTGGCTTTAGATGAGCCTGGATATATTTATTTAGGATCTATTAGCACGGGTGTTAACAATTTATCAAGCATGGTGCTTCATAAACATGTTGTTTTGTTTCTTCCATTTCTTGATGAAAATAGGATTTTTAGGGTTTCTGTTAACGAAGTTAATGCTGAAACTTCAATCAAGTCTCTCCAGAAAAGATATCCAAAATCTTATATTCATTTAGTTAGAGTTAAAGTTCCTGAAAATTTACCAATAGTGCCTATACCTATAAAGGCAAATAATCAATCATCATGATTAAAGCTGTAGTATTTGATTTAGATGGCACCTTGTATCCTGAGGCGGATAGAAATAAGCTAATGTTTTTTGAATTTTTAACTAATGTTAAGTTTTTTTTAGCTTTTAAACAGATTAGGAAAAAAATACGAATTTTACAAAGCAATCAATTTTCACCCTCAAATAGGGATGAACTCTTTTACCTTGCAGGTTCAAAATGCTTTCTGAGTATTTAAATCCTTGATGAGAATCGGTGTGCTTTTTTGTTAAATAAAATATATTATAGTCAAATTTTTAGCGATAAGTTTAAAAAACTCAAGCCATATCTTGGAGTTGCAAGATTTAATCTATTGGCTTAAATTCAAGGGAATAAAATTAGGTGTAATGTCAGACTTTCCTATTTTAGGTCGTGTCAAAAATTTATTGGGCATTCAAGACAGTTTTTGGGATATTCTTTATTCTTCAGAAGATACTGGATATTTAAAGCCCCATAAAGCACCTTTTTTAAAAGTTATTGAGGATTTAAATTTAAGGAGTAATAATATTTTGTATGTAGGGAATTCTTATGAATATGACATTTTAGGTGCTAGAAATGTTTCAATGAAAGCAGCTTTTTTTTCAACAAAAAAGAATATAAATTACAAGGGAATGATTGACTTTATTTTTCATGATTATAAAGACTTAAGAGAATATATACGTTTGAATATATAGAATATGGGTAAAATATTTTATGATAGATTTTGCGACTATTTTAGTTAACCTTTTTTTGGTTTCAATAGTTTTATTTGTTTATAGGCAATACGATAAACGTTCTAGAGCATTAGATAAAATTAAAAAGTTCGTTGATCTTACAAAGGTTAATCTTGAAGATTTTATTGAAGATAAGACAAAAGAGATTAATGATCTTGCTGTTGATATGGAAGCTTATCAAAGATCTAGTATAGAAATAATAAAAAAGATTGAGGAAGTTCAGCAAAAGATTAAAAATAAAAGCAATGATTTTGCAGAGGTTGAAAAAAAGATAGCCTATCATGATTCTATGCTTAAGGATCTTGATGAAATGACTTTTAAAGTTCAAGAGAATATACAAAGATTGCAAGTTGATGGGAAAATAGTAGATAAACTTTCAAAAACTTTAAAAGGATTTAATACTCAGATTGATTCGGTTGAATCAAATTTGAATTCAGTGTTAGAAAAATTTGACAAGGCTAATAAAGAAAATCTCGAGTCTATTAAAATTGCTAGTTGGGAAAAGTTTGACACTAATATTAAGGAACTTGTTTTTAAAATAGATAATTTAAATAAAGAGATTAGTCTTTATGAAAAAGATTTAGCAAATATTGAAGAGAGAAAAAATGATATTTTAGTTAAGGGTAATGAGAAATTAGATTTAGAATTTAGCGATTTTCTTGAAAAGGTCGAATTTAATATTGGCAAATACAGCAAAGAGATTGAAAGTTCTTTTAATTTTTATGAAAACAAATATAAGTTAATAGAAAATTCTATAGAGCTTATTATGGAGAGTGTGAAGAATAAAATTAATGAAAAAGAAGATTTTATTTTAAATAGACTGAATGAAGAATTGCAAAATAAATTTAAGGATATCTTAGTATATGTTGATGATCGCTCTAAGGAAATTAAAGATAAGCTTGAAGATAAATTGGTTTTGGTGGACAATGAAATTTCTTCTATGAGTTCTTCCTTTAAAGACAATGTTTATTCAAGAATTAATTCACTTGAGGAGTCAATGCGAATAGAGATGGGAAAGTATGAAGAGCAAGTTGATGATGTTTTTGATAAATTTAGATCTCAAGTTGAGTTGAATCTTAAAAATATTTATGAGGATTATGAAGATAAAATAAGTCAAGTTGATAATAACATTAGAGAAAGGGTAGAGCTTAGTTTGTTAGATTTGAATTCTAAAATGGAAAGTGTTCAGTCTGGTGCTATTGATTTTATAAAGAGGCTTGAAGATGATTCTAATGGAATATATCTTGAATTTAAAGGTAAGTTTGGGGCAGATATTGAAGTTTTTAGTGAAAGTTTTAAAGGTGATATTAATCAACTTAAGATGCAGTTAGAATCCCAACTCTTAGATGTTGATTCAAATATTCAAGAAAAGCTTATTAAGCTTAATGATAATTTGATTTCTAATTTTGAAGAAATTAATGGTAGGTTTAATAATAATTACTCAAATTTAAATGATAATATAAATGCCAAGTACACAGCTCTTTTTGAATCTTTGGATTCTAGCAGCTCTAAATTTGAAAATCAAATGGAATCTAAATATAAGAGCTTTACAGATAAATTAACAGCAGGAATGGATGAATTTTCTTTAATGTATGGTGAGAAATTTGAGACACTCTCTCAAGAGGCGACTAATAATTATCAAGAATTTCAAGATTTAAACAAAAAATTAGAAAATGAAATTGAATCTTTTTATAATATGTTTGAAAAAACCCAAGAGACTTTAAAGGTAGATTTTAATACTAGTTTAATTAATATTAAAGATGAAATTGGTAAAAATATAGTAGAGTTTAGGGATCGTTATTACGATGAGGTAAATATTTTTGTTACTCAGCTAGAAGAAAGCAAGCTTCAATATTCAAAGTGGCAAGGTGAAATGGATTCTAATTTAAAGAATATTGAATCTCAAATAAATAAAACAAATGAAGAATTTTTAAGTTTAATTCAGATTCAAAAAGACAAAGGAATAGAGCTTAGTGAGAGCGTTTTTAATGATCTGTCAGATCATATTCAAAAAAAAGCTATTGATATGCATGGCAGTTGGAAAGATGAGCTTATTGCTTTAAATAAATCTTTGCTTGATATTAAGGTTTCTAGTGAAGAGCTACTTTCATCTGCTACTTTAAAAATAGAAAGTTTAGAAAAAGATGTTAACGATAGAATGGAATATGTTTTATTAAAAACAGGCGATATTGAGAGTTTAGTGATAGAAAAATACAAAGAATTAAAAGATATGTCATATTCACAAAGTGATGAGGCTATATTAGGAATTAAAGAGTTTATTAATAGACAAACAGAAATAATTAAAGATAAAAGCGTGTTTATGCTTGAGGATTTGAATAAAAAATTTGATGATAAGAATAATTTTGTTATAAGCAAGATTGAAGAATGTGATTATAAATTAAAAGATTTCAAGATTGAATCAGAAGATATTTTAAATAATTTTAAGTCTGATCTTAATGAATTTATTGAGTCAAAACTACAAATTGTCTCTAATATAAAATCGGATAATCAAAAGCAAATTGATGATTTTTTAGATAGAATTTCTAAAGATATTTTAAACAGGAAAGATTCAATTAACAATGAAGTAGATAGCAAGCTTAGTGATTGGCAAAGTAAATTAAATGAAATAACTGTTAAAATTGAAAATTTATTGTCTTCAGGTAAAGTTGATCTGGATTTAATAGATTCTGAGGTGACTACAAAAATTAAAGAGCTTAAATTTTCTATAGAAAGCCTTGAGAGTTATTATCTTGAGAAAATAGATGAGTTTAGAAATCAAGGTGCCATATACTCTGATGAGCTTTTGCAAGACATAATGAACCATTTTAATAAAGAGACTAGAGAACTTGAAGAAAATTTATCAAAAAAATTTGCTGCGGTTTTAAATAATTCAGAGGAATTTGTTAAAGAGGTTGATAGTTTATTGCAGGACAAAAGAACCGATATTGCTTCTTTTCAGGCTAACATAGATATTACTCTTGATTCTCTTAATGTGAAGTTTAATGATATAAACAAAGAAATTAATGGAAAATACAATGAGGTGATATCTAATTATAGGGGGTATTCAGAGAATATTTCTAGTAAACTTGAAAATGAAATAATGCATGAGATTGAAAATCTAAGCAGAAGATTGACAGATAGAATAGATAGTCTTAGTAAAGGTATGGATGAAAATCTTCAAAAACTTAAGGAATCTTTTGATGTATCAAAATATCAAGTTGAAAAATTTGAATTGAAAGTTAAAGATTTAACAGATGATGGAGAAGCAAAAATTAACAAGCTTGTTAAAGAGATCGAACAGTATTATAAATCTAGATTAGAAGAAGCAATTGATTATAGAAGAACGATTGATAACGATATTATGCAAGCAAAAGAGAGATTTGGGGAGATAACAAATGAGCTTAAAAATAATATTGAGAGTAAGTCTGAGTTTTTAAACGATCTTTATAAGGAAAGATTTAAACTTATTGAGAGTAATTTTGAAGAGAGATATTCTACATTTTTAATTGAAAGCGAGGGAGCTATTTCAAAAATTAGAGATGAAATCTATAAAACACTTACAAGTAATGATGAAAATTTGCAAATTAAGATTTCTGAAATGGATCAAAATTTTGAGATAATAGAGCAAAGATCAAAAGATATTTTAGAATTTGAAAAAGAATTGCAAGATAAAATTAAAGATTGTTACGGTTTTATAAATTCTCAATTTGGAGAGATTAAGGCAGGTGTTGAAGAGAATATAAAAAATCATTTTGATGTTTGTATAAAAAAGGTAAATACCTTGATTGATGATGACATTGTAAAGTATGAAAATGAAATTCACAAGAGAATTGATTCTTTAAAATCGATTGAGAGTACTTTTGATAGCATAGAGAAAAATTTAAATGATAAGGTGAGTGGGTGTATTGATAAAATAGCTAATGATTTTAATCTTAAGTATATTGAACTTGAAGAAAGGTGTAATGAAGGGCAATTAAATTTAGAGAATAAAATTGACAACAAAATTAAAGCCATTGATAATTTAGCTTTAAGTCAATATGATGGACTTGAGAAAAAGTATGCTGATATGTACGATGAGTTTTCAGAGAGATTAAATTCTTATATTGCAACTTTAAGTGAAGAGTTTAAGAGTTCAAATAAAGAGATGATTTTTGAACTTGAATCTCAACTGAAAAATCTTAAAAATCTTGAATCTGATTTAAATAATGTTGAAAAGGATGTTATTAGATTAAAAGAAGAGTCTTATCACAATGTTTCATCACATCTTAAATTATTAGAAGAAGACTTTTTTAAAGATTTAAAAATTAGAGGCGAAGAGCTTAAATATTCTTTAGAAAACTTTATTGCCTCATATAATGATAAAATTCAAAATTTAGAATATGATTTGTCTAAAAATTTGGAAAACAAAACAGAACTTATTCAAAGTTTCCGTTTAGATATTGAACAAAAAATGAAAGATGATAAAGAGAATTTTTATTTAGATTTTACTAAAGAATTTTCTTCTAAAAAAAAAGATATGCAGAGCGAGATAGCTTTAATGGAAACCAATATTACCGGAAAAGTAGATGAATTTGTTGATTTTGTAAATAATAAGCAAAGTATTATTGATTCTTGGTTTTTGAATATTAAAGATGATGTAAAAGATTGGCAAGAAAAATCTTATAGCACAATAGAGAAGAGAATAAATCTTGCTGAGCTTGGAATTAAATCATTTGAGAATGATATTTTTAATGTTAAGATTGGTTTAGAATCTTTTAAAGATGGTTTTGAGATTAAGGCTGAGGAGATTTTTAGCAATTTGCAAAACGAGGCTAAAAAAATTGAACAATCAGTTCATCTTGATTTTAAAAATATTGGCGAATCATTAAATCTTAAAGTTTTAGATCTTGAAAAATTTGTTGATTTTAAATTAGAAAAGATAGATGAAAAGGTTAATAAAAAAACAGAAGACATCTTAATTCAAGCAGAAGTGAAATTTTTAACTCAGCAAAAGGATCTTGAAGATAAGATCTTTGAGCTTAATCAGAAATTAGAGCATGAATTTACAACCTTGTCTTCTAATCTTGATAAAGTAAGGCGGGAAATGGTTGATGTAATTTCTAGTGATAAAGAAAGCTTTGAAGGGCAAATTGAATTAATTAATAAAAATATTTCAGAATTTTCTGAGAAAATTAGTTTATACAGAAATAATATTGAGACATCAATTGAGAATGAATATAATTCGTTTTCTAAATCTATAAAATCAGATCTCGGCTTACTTGAAGATGAGCTTAAAAAAAGTTTAAAACATTCAACATCAGAGATTGAAACCATAAAGAGTGGTTTGCAAGAACAAATTGATAAATTTGAGGTTGAATTTAAGAAAAATCATAAAGAATTATTAAAAGAAGTTGATAATAATATTTTAGAACTTGAATCTAAAATATTAAATTGTGATGTTCAATTTAACAAATTTATTAGTGAGATTAAAGACAATTTAGTTGAATACAAATCTGATTTGAGAGCAGAATTTGAAGATAGTTATGATAAAATAAATTTTCAAATCGAAAATCAAATTGAAAATTTTAAAAAATTAGATTCTGAACTTGAAAAGAATAATTCAATATTTTTGGAGGCTTATTCTCTTAAGGACAAGTTGGAAAAATTATGGGAAACTTTAAAAAATGAGATAGGGCTTGCTCAGGAATATAAAAATAATTTTGAAAACGTTAACAAAGAATTTTATAATATTCAAAAAGAAACATTGGGTATTATTGAAATTTTTAATGAGCTAAAGTTAGAACAAGAATCAATTAAATCTATTAAAAATGATTTTAATAGATTTTTTGAATTTTACTCTTCATTTGATAGTAGATATAAGAGTTTAATTGAATCTTATGATGAAATGCAGATATATAAAGCTAAAATAAAAGAGATAGCTGACGAGCAGAGAACTATTCTTGATAATTATGAAAGAATTAGCAATAAAGAGAGCATATTAAAGAGTACTATAGAGTCTGTTGATAAAAATTTTGATTTAATAAATGAAGTGGAGAAAAGATTTAATAATTTAAGCAAAGAGAGTGCTAAGATTCAAGACAATCTCAAGGATATGGAAAATGTTGTTTCAAGTCTCTTATTAAACAAAGGGTTGTCAGAAGAAGTGTTGATTAATGCTCAAAATTTAAAGGAAATGCTATTAGATATTGAAAATAAGTTGAAAAATACTTTGACTATGAGAGAGAGGGTGGTGAAATCTGAGACAAGGTTGGAGAATTTAAATATTGCAGCAGAAGAGAGAATAAAAACTCTTGGTATTCTTGTCAAAACTGATTCTAAATATCAAGATAATGTTGGTCTTAATAATGAAACTGTTAGGAATTCTGTAATAAAATTAATGAGGCAGGGATGGAGTGCTGAAGAAATTTCTAGAGCTACCAAATTATCTATTGGGGAAGTTGAGCTTATTTTAGAGCTTGGTATAAGTAATAAAGGTGATTGAAGGTTATATTTATGAAGGCAGATTTAAATTTAATAAAAACATTGCACCCTCTTGAGATAAAAGTAATTGTAAATAATGAAGAAGAGGATGATATTTCTGCTTCAATTATTATTGAAAAATTGGGGTTTAATGAAGGTCAAGCAAATAAAACAATTGAATGGTTAAATTCTAAAGGGATTATTGAAGAGATTTATAGGAAATTAAATGTATTTTATAAAGCAACAGAAAGGGGTCTTGGTGCTTTAAGAGATGGTTTTGTTGAAGAAAAAATAATAAATTTAGTATCTCAAAAGGCAGTGTTGGCTTCAAATTTAGCCTTAGAGCTTGATATTGATGTTAAAGAAGTAAGAAAAGCCTTTGGTAATTTGTTAAAAGAGGGCATTCTTTCTCTTGATTTAGATAAACAGATTATTATAAATTGTTTAGATGGCACAGAGACTAATTATCAAAAAGTACGTGTTTTGTTGGAAAGAGCAAAAAATAGCGATCTTCTTAGAGAAAGTTTGACAACCGAAGAGCTTTTATTAATATCAAATTTTGCTAAGAAAAAAGGAGCAGACTCTGTATTTTTTAAAATAATAGAAAAACTTGATTTAAAGTTTAGATTATCTAGTTTTGGATTGGAAGTTAAAAATTTTTTAATGAAAAGCAAATTGACTGGAGATGAGCTTACTAAGCTTACTCCCGAAATTTTAAAAAATAAAACGTATGAGAACAAAAAATTTAGAGCTTACAATATTCATATTCCATCAGCTAAGACTTTTATTGGGCGTGCCAATTCTTATTTAGATTATATTTCTAAAATTAAAGATAAATTAGTAGGTCTTGGCTTTCAAGAGTTTGATGGTCCTTTGGTAGAAACAGAATTTTTTAACAACGATGCTCTTTTTATGCCCCAATTTCATCCTTCTCGTGATATTAAAGATGTTTATTACATTTCAGATCCTAGCATGCAAGAATCTTTGCCAGAGCCTTATTTTTCTAATGTAAAATTAGCCCATGAAACAGGATATGCAACAGGTTCAAGAGGCTGGAGATATAGTTTTAGTGAAGATCTCTCTAAGAGATTGGTTTTAAGAACCCATGGTACCGTTCTTTCTGCAAAACAATTAATTAATGCCAAAAATCCAAGCAGATATTTTGGAGTTATTAGATGTTTTAGGTATGATCAAGTAGATGCAACTCACGGAGTAGATTTTTATCAAACCGAAGGGATTGTTATTGAGGATGGTGTTAGCATTAAAACTTTGCTAGGCCTTCTTGAAATTTTTGCCAAAGAGCTTGCGGGCGCTACAGAAATTAAATATGTTCCCGCATATTTTCCCTTTACTGAACCTTCGATTGAGATACATGTAAAGCATCCTGTTCTTGGTTGGTTTGAACTTGGAGGAAGTGGAATTTTTAGACCAGAAGTTACAAAGCCTTTAGGCATTGATCTGCCTGTTATTGCTTGGGGAATTGGAATAGATAGAATGGCTTTAATGCACTTAGGTCTAAATGATTTGAGAGATCTATTTACTTATGATATTGGTGATGTTATTTTAAGACGAGGAAAGATAGATGCCAAAGTTAGAAATTTATAAAAATCTTTTTTTAGATAAAATAGGAAAAAATTTTACAAATTTAGAGATTTCAGAATTACTTGAACCATTTAAGGCAGAATTTGATGGGTTTGATGAGAGTTCGGGAAAAATCAAAATAGAATTTAATGATACAAATAGGCCAGATTTGTGGTCTTATTTAGGACTTGCTCGTCAGATAAAAACGTATTTTTTTGGAGAAATGCCCTATTATGATTTTTTTTCAAAAAAGGGAGATTTTAAGAAGTTTTATGGTGAAATTTTAGTTGATGGCAAAATGTCTCAAATCAGACCGTTTATTTTTGGATTTTTAGCAAAAGGATTGATTATTAATGATAAAATGCTTGAGACACTAATTCAATTTCAAGAAAAACTTTGTCAGAATTATGGACAAAAGAGAAGAAGAATTGCAATGGGGATGTATAATTCTAATTTTATTAAATTCCCAATAAGTTATATTGCCTCATCTCCTAATCACAAGTTTGTTCCCTTTGGAATGGATTATGAGCTTTCTCTTTTAGAGATAAATGAAAAGCATCCCAAAGGATTGGAATATTCACATATTATTAAAAATTTTGATAAGTTTCCGTTATTATTAGATGATAATAATAATGTAGTCTCTTATCCTCCAATAATTAATTCTAACAATATTGGATCTTTAAAGGTTGGTGATACTGATTTATTTGTTGAGGTTACAGGTATTGATTTTGAAGCAACTTTGTTAGCGTTATCTATAGCAGCCTGTGATTTTTATGATATGGGTTTTGAAATTTTGCCCGTAAAAACTGTGTTTAGAGAGCCTTTTAATTTAGATTTTAAAGAATTGGTATGTCCTTATTATTTTCAAGAAGAAGTGGAGTTTAATGTTGAAAATATTAATAGACTGCTTGGAAGCAATTTAACATTAGAGCGTATTTGCCTTAGTTTAAAAAAAATGGGAGTAAATTCTTATTCCAAAGATTTTAAGAATTATATTGTTCCACCTTTTTATAGAAACGATTTTCTTCATGAGGTTGATGTAATTGAAGATGTAATGATAGGGGAGGGTCTTTCAAGTTTTAATCCGGAGCTTCCCAAGGCTTTTGCAGTGGGAAGGCTTAGTCCTTTAGAAGAGTTTTCAAGGAATGTTAGAAATTTAATGGTGGGTATGGGATTTCAAGAGATGATTTATAATTATATGGGTTCTAAGAAAGATTTTATTGACAGAATGAATATTAATGATCAAAATTTTTTAAAAGTATCTAATCCAATGACAGAGAATTATGAATATATTAGAGCATCAATAATTCCTAATTTATTAAAATCAGAAAGTGTTAGTTCTAATTTTCCCTATCCACATAAAATTTTTGAAATTGGCAAGGTGGCTTTAAAGAATCTGGATACTACCGAAGGAACAAGTACTTTTACTAATTTAGCTTTTTTAATGTCTGGTAAAGAAATTTCTTTTAATGAGATTAATTCAATTGTTGCAACACTTTTTTATTATTTAAATATTGAGATTAATTTAATAGAATCAAAAACCACTTTTTATATTAATGGCAGGGGAGCGGATATTGTAATTGAAGGTTTTAATATAGGTGGTTTTGGCGAAATTTCACCTTATGTGTTAAATAATTTTGGTATTTTTATTCCATGTTCTGTTTTTGAGGTTAATATAAACAAACTTATGAGTCGATCTTAAGCATTGAATATTAGTTTTAGCAATGTTAAGATTAATATTCAAATTTTTAAGAGAGGCCTGAAGTTTAGATATGTTGGAATTTGAAACTATTGATATAAATCTAACCAAGAAGAAAAATCTATCTCAAAAAGAGGTAGATTTTATTGAAGATGTAATAATTGTAGGATCTGGCCCGGCTGGACTAACAGCTGGGATTTATTCTGTTATGAGTAATTATAAGGCTGCTATTTTGGAAGGTCCTGAACCCGGGGGACAGCTTACTACAACCACAGAAGTTTACAATTATCCTGGCTTTAAAAATGGAATAAGTGGTAGAAATTTGATGTTAAATATGAGGGAGCAAGTAGTAAATCTTGGGGCTAAAACTTTTCCCGAAACCGTTTTTTCTATAAAAAGGAAGGGTAATATTTTTTACCTTTATACAGAAAATTATATTTATAAAAGTAAAGCTGTTATTATTGCTGTGGGATCAAAACCCAAAAAACTTGAAACTCTTAAAAATTCGGGTTTATTTTGGAATAAAGGTATTTCTGTTTGTGCTATTTGTGATGGACATCTTTTTAAAGGGAAAAGGGTTGCAGTAATTGGTGGAGGCAACACTGCCCTTTCAGAATCAATTTATTTAAGCAAATTGGTGGACAAGGTTTATCTTATTGTAAGAAAAAATAATCTTAGAGCTATTGCTATGTTAAGAGATAGTGTTGCTAAGTTACCTAATATTGAAATTTTGTATAATTCAGAAGCCATAGAAGTAGATGGTAAATCTTCTGTTTCTTCGGTTAAGATTTTTAATAAAAAAGATAATGTTGTTTATGAATTAGAAGTGAGTGCTGTATTTATGGCTGTTGGCTATAAGCCAAATACAGAATTTTTAAAGGGATTTTTGGATTTGGACGAAGAGGGATTTATTGTCACTAAAGATGTTGTTAAAACAAGCGTTGATGGTGTTTTTTCATGTGGAGATGTTAGCAATAAACTTTATGCTCAAGCCATTACTGCTGCTGCTGAGGGGTTTATTGCATCTGTTGAGTTAGGAAATTTTTTAAAATAGTTTTTATTAAGATGTTTTTGTTTTTTTAAATGAAGTTTTTATATAATTTAATGCTTTAGAGTAGATTTAATTGTCTTTTGATTTCAAAAATTAAAATGCCTGTAGATACAGAGACATTAAGTGAGTCTATTTTTCCGCTGGTTGGTATCCTTATTAAAAAATCAGAATTTTCTTTTATTAGCTTATGTACACCTTTTCCTTCATTTCCTAAAATAAGTGCAATTTTTTTATCGTTTATTTTGATTTTGTTTATATCTTGTCCTTTAATATCACCAGTATATATCCAAAAGCCATAGTTTTTTAAAAGATTTATTGTGTTGTTTATGTTTGTCACTGTCATTTTTTTTACATATTGACTTGCGCCAGAGCTAGTGCGCAAAACTGTTGAATTGTCTTTTGCGCTGCGTTTTTGAGTAGTAATTACAAGATCTATACTAAACTGTTCTGCTGTTCTAAGGATTGCTCCAAAGTTTTGGGGATCTTCTATTTCATCTAGAAGTAAAATGAAAGCATTTTCTTTTTTTTTAAATGTTTCTAGTAAGTTTTCAAAATCTTTGGTTTGTGTTTTTACATTTTTATTTTTTTCAAGTTTTAATTTTAATGCAAATCCTCTGTGGTCTTTGTTTTTAAGAATTTTGTCAAGTTCATTTGTATTTATTCTTATTATTTTTATATTTTGTGTTTTAGCTAGCTGTTCAATTTCTTTAGTTTTTGGACTTTTTTTTTGATATATAAAGTTCAAATCCTTTGTTATTTTTTATGCTTTCAATTATTGAATTGGCATGAGTTATATACATATTATGCTTTGAGTAAATCTATTTCATCACCATCTTTTAATTCTTTGCCCAAGTTTTCAAAAAGTTTAATAGCATTAGAATTTAAATTTTTAGGTGTTTTTATTTTGGTGATTAATATTAAATTTCCAAACTTTTCGGTTTGAAGAATTGGCATCCCTGCATTTTTAATTAAAATTTGTTCTTCATTGTTTATTCCTTTTGGAATGTGTATTTTAATCTCTTTTGAAGCGATTGTTTTTATTTTCACTTCTTTTCCAAGCGCTGCTTGAGTAAAGCTTATTGGAAGCATTGCATAGAGATCTTTACCATTTCTTTTGAATACTTTATGAGATCTTATCAATATTTTTACATAAAGATCACCATATTCTTGATTATCTGGATTAACATTTCCCTTGCCTTTCATTTTTATTTGTTGGTTATTATCAATGCCTGGGGGAATGTTTAATTGAATGGTTTCTTGCTTTGTAAGACTTCCTTTTCCTTTACAGGATTTACAAGGGTTTGATATTATTTTACCTTCTCCGTAACATTTAGAACATGTTGTTGTAACTCTGAAAAATCCTCCGCCTTGCACTACTCTTCCGCTGCCGTTACACATGTTACATATCGAAGGACTTGTACCTTTTTCGGATTTTTTCCCGAGACAAGAATCACAGAGCATTTGTCTTGTTATGTTTATGTTATTTTTGTACCCAAAGTATGCATTTTCAAGAGATATTTCTATGTTGTATCCTAAGTCTTCACCTTTTGCGTGTTTTCTATTTCTTTCTTGTCCTTTGTTTCCAGTGAAAAATGAATCAAAAATATCGCCAAAATCTTCAAAGATGTCTGAAAATCCACTAAATCCACCTGAAAATCCTTCAAATCCTCCTCCTTCAAAAGCGGAATGCCCAAATCTGTCGTATTTAGCTTTTTTATTGTCATCTATTAAAATTTCGTAAGCCTGAGTGGCTTCTTTAAAGATAGAGGCGGCTTCTTCATTCCCTTGATTTCTGTCTGGGTGATATTTAATTGCTATTTTTCTATAAGCTTTTTTTATCTCATCTTTTGAGGCTCCTTTTGAGAGCCCCAAAATTTCATAATAATCTTTTTTCACTATTTTTTATCCTCGTCAACAACCTCATAATCAGCCTCTTTACCCTCTTCGCTTGTATTGCTTTGTGGGCCATTTTCTTGTTGGCTGTTTGCATTTTGCTGGGAAGAATCTTTATACATCATCTCAGCTATTTTGTAAGAAGCTTTTTGAAGTTCTTCTGTTCTAGATTTTATAAGTGAAATGTCTTCTTTTTCAAGACTTTCTTTTAATTCTTTTATTTTACTTTCAATAGCTTCTTTGTCTTCGCTTGAAATTTTTTCAGAATATTCTTTTAATGATTTTTCTGTTTGATAAATTAAAGAATTAGCTGTATTTTTTGCTTCAATATTTTCTTTTAATTTTTTATCTTCTTCCGCATGAGCTTCTGCATCTTTTACCATTCGATCTATTTCTGATTCAGAGAGTCCTGATGATGATTCAATTCTAATTTTTTGTTCTTTGCCCGTTCCCATATCTTTTGCAGACACATGAACTATTCCATTAGCATCAATGTCAAAGCTAACTTCAATTTGAGGCACTCCTCTTGGTGCTGCTGGTATTCCATCAAGTATAAAATTACCAAGTATTCTGTTTTGTGCTGCCATTTCACGTTCACCTTGAAGGACTTTAATATCAACAGAGGTTTGATTGTCAGCAGCTGTTGAGAATACTTGACTTTTTTTTGTAGGAATTGTGGTGTTTCGTTCAATAAGTTTAGTCATAACCCCGCCTAGTGTTTCTATTCCTAGTGAGAGTGGAGTAACGTCAAGGAGTACCATGTCTTTAGTTTCTCCTGTTAGAATGCCACCCTGAATAGCAGCTCCAATTGCTACAGCTTCATCTGGATTTACTCCTTTGTTAGGATCTTGTCCAAATATATCTTTTACAATTTTTTGAATAGCAGGAATTCTTGTTGATCCACCTACAAGTATTACTTCATTAATATCAGAAGCTTTAAGCCCAGCATCTTTAATAGCCTTAAGGCATGGTTCTTTTGTTTTTTGAACTAAGTGGTCTACCATTTGTTCGAATTTTGCTCTTGTTAGAGTATATTGTAAGTGTTTTGGACCATTTGCATCTGCTGTAATAAATGGAAGATTTATTGAAGCTTCTTGAGCGCCTGAGAGTTCTATTTTAGCTTTTTCAGCTGCTTCTTTGAGTCTTTGAAGAGCCATTTTGTCGTTTGATAAATCAATAGCGCTTTCTTTTTTGAATTCTGAAATTAAATGTTTTATTATTTCGTCGTCAAAATTGTCACCACCAAGATGTGTGTCTCCGTTGGTTGACTTTACTTCAAAAACACCATCTCCAAGTTCCAATATTGAAATGTCAAATGTTCCCCCACCAAGATCGTAAACAGCAACGATCTCTTCGTGTTTTTTTTCAATTCCATAAGCAAGAGCAGCAGCAGTTGGCTCGTTAACAATTCTTTTTACCTCAAGACCTGCTATTTTTCCAGCATCTTTTGTGGCTTGTCTTTGAGCATCATTAAAGTAAGCAGGAACTGTGATAACAGCCTCTGTAACTTTTTCACCTAAATAAGCCTCTGCTGTTTCTTTCATTTTTGTAAGAGTTGCTGCTGAGATCTCAGGCGGTGACATTTGCTTTTTTATATTTGAAATGTTTACTCGCGCATCGCCATTTAGTCCTTTTTCTATTTTATAAGGAACCATTTTTATTTCGCTTGCAACCTCTTCAAATCTTCTTCCCATAAATCTTTTAATAGAATAAATTGTGTTTTCAGGGTTTGTAACCATTTGGTTTTTTGCAACTTGCCCCACAAGTCTTTCGCCTTTATTTGTGTAAGCAACAATAGATGGAGTAGTTCTTCCCCCTTCTGAATTTTGTATTACAACTGGTTTTCCATGCTCCATTATAGCTACGCATGAGTTTGTTGTTCCTAGGTCAATACCTATTATTTTGCCCATATTATAAACCTCCTTTTTTCTAATTAATTTTTGCTTTGAGCAACTTTAACTTTCGCTGTTCTTAATATTCTGTCGTTGTAGCAATATCCTTTTTGGTATACTTCTACTATTTCTGGATTTTTAAGACCCTCTTTCTCTTCAATGCTTATTGCTTCATGACGACTTGGATCAAAGTTCTCGCCATTTTCTCCAAATTTTTTTAAATTATATTTTTTATCAAAGATTGATAGTATTTCATTTTCAATCATACTGATTCCTGTTAATAAGTTATCAAAATCTTTAGATTTTTTTGAAGAGTTAATAGCTCGTTCTAAGTTATCAAGAAAATTAACGACATCTTTCATTATGGTTTCATTTGCAAATTTAACAAAATTGTCTTTTTCTTTTTCTAATCTTTTTCTGAAGTTTTCAAATTCTGCTTGTTTTCTTAAATACAAATCTTTAAGATTGGAGATTTCATTTTCAAGTTCAGCAATTTTTTTATCAGAATTTACTAAATTTAAGTTTTCTTTTTTTTGAGATTTTGTATTTTTATTATCTTGTTTGTTGGTTTTTTCAGATTCGCTTTTAGTTTCTTTTTTTTCCATTTTTCCTCCTTTGATAAAGCATTTTATCTTTAAAAAAAATATTTTACAAATTTTTTTCTTTCTTGAAATTTAATAAAATTGATTCATTTTGAGCATTTGTAAGATGTATATTTTTCTTAAGCTTTCAGTAATAGTGTTATATTGATACATATTGTTATTTAGTAAAATGTTCGTGTGTATTTTTTTGTCAAAATAAAAAATTTTATTTTTTTATTTATAAGAATATTTTTGGTATCATTTTTTGATTTTGTTGTGTTTTTAGTGCTTTTAGACATCTTTAATATTAGGGTATTTTTAAAATATGGGTGAGTATTATTTTTGCCAAGCTATTAATTTTTTTGTTGTAATTTAATGTATTATTGCTTATTATTTACCTATGAAAATAAGCATTGCTCAAGCAAAATACAGAGCTTTAGATTTTGATAAATGTATTGCTGATTTTAAAATTAATTATTATGAAGCTTTGCTAAGGGGATCAGACGTTTTAGTTTTTCCTTCTATGTTTTTAGGCAATACTAAGTATGGTGAGTTTTTTGGGCTTTCTAAATATTCTCAAAATATATGTAAGTTCATTGAATTTATGAAAGAACAGGTTAATGATAACACTTTAATTGTTTTTGGTCATAGTGTTTATGAGGGTGGTAAATTTGTAGATGTTATTTCTGTCATCAGTAATCATAAAGCTATTCTAACTGTATCACAATGCAATTTGCCTGGGTTTTTTAGGTATAAGGACAATTTATTTGCTGTATTAAATTTTGAGGATGCTTTGTTATTTAAAGAAGTAATTCCCAAATTTGGCGAGGATTTAAAGAAGCACAGTATTTAATAATACCGTCCAAATCTTACTTCACTAAGGAGAAGAATAATCTTAGGTTAAAATTCTTTCAAAGAGTTGCTATTGAGAATAATCTAGATGTTATTTATTCGAATTTTTATGGAGTTGAAGATTCTGCAGTTTATGATGGGTGTAGCTTTTTTATTAATAGTTTTGGCAAGGTAAAGCAAGCCAAAGGATTTGAATTTGATTTTATATCTAATGATACATTTCAAGATTTAAAATTTGATACATGTAATGAGCTTTTTGAAAAAATTATTTTAGCAATATCTCTTGTTTTAAGAAAATATGTTTCTTTTTCAGGATTTTCCAAAGTTCATTTGGGAGTATCTGGGGGTGTTGATTCTGCTCTTATTGCGTATCTTGCATGTTTTGCTTTGGGCGCTGAGAATGTTGTTGGGATTTCTATGCCTAGTAAATTTTCATCAGCAGGTTCTATTTCTGATGCTAAAGAACTTTCTAGAAAATTAGGTTTTAAATTGATTGAAATGCCAATAAAAGATTTATTTCAGGTAAGCAGTAGATTTTTTGAAGGATATTTTGATATTAAAGGTGTTACTGGAGAAAATTTGCAAGCTCGGTTAAGAGGGCTTTTATTAATGTCTTATAGTAATTCTCAAAATTCTTTGCTTTTAAATACTGGTAACAAAAGCGAAATTGCAGTTGGTTATTGTACCCTTTATGGGGATACTTGCGGAGGGCTTGCTTTGATCGGAGATCTTTTTAAGACTGAGGTTTATGATCTTGTAAATTATATTAATGCAAAATTTGACCAATGTATTATTCCTGTTAATATTATTTTAAAGGAGCCTTCAGCTGAGTTAAGGTTTGATCAAAAAGATAGTGATTATCTTCCAAAATATGAAGTTCTTGATGTTATTTTAAATAGATATTTGATTGGCAATGAATCTGTAGATTCAATTTATCTTAATTTTGAAAAAGGTATAGTTGATAAAGTTTTAAATCTTTATTTTAAAAATGAATACAAAAGAAGACAGGGAGCTCCTATAGTTAAAGTTTCTGAAAAAACCTTTGGTTTTGAGCTTTCAATGCCTATTTTAAATAATATAATTTGAAATTATGATTGGAGCTTGAGATTTTGAAATTCTTTTCTTTTTTTAAATTTTATTAATAATATTTTTTGCTGGAAAAATTGAAAAATAGCTTTTTAAGTTAAAATTAAGTTTTTATACCTTTAAATCTGTTTAATAGACATATCTGGTCATAGTATAGGATCTGCTTTTTTATTTCTTAGTGTATTAATATTATTAATTTTTATGTTGTGACAGCTTAAATAACACAAGTCCTTTTTAAGTGTTAAATCATGTCAATAATTATTTATTGAATTTATAAGTGATATGTGTATTCCATTGTTGTATAGAATTTTGAATGTAAAAATTATAAAAATGAGATTTGTTCTAATGCTTTAACTTCAGTTTTTTAATTTTAATGGGATTTAATGGGATTTTGGCACTTAAACAAAGGACATCGTTTTTAATTGGGATTTATGTATTTCTATTAGAAGAAAGAGTTTGTGTTTGATAAATTTTCTTAGCTTTTGATATTTAATAGAATCTTTGAGATTGAAAATAAAAAAATGTAAGTATAGATATTTATGATTTTTATACTATGTTTAGTAAAAGTTATTCTAATTTGGTGCATTTTTTAGAGGTGCTTTATTGAAAAATATTTAATTTATCAAAGTATAATGCTTTTAAAGATGATTTTTCAATTTTAGAATTTATTATTAATAAGAGAATTAAGATAAAAATGGATTGGGATTTTGAAAAAATTATATTTTTATTAAATGAATCAACTAGGCTTGCATTAAGTGGTTGTGCTAAATTAATTTTAGATTTTAAATCTGATGGGTCTATTGTAACTCAGGTTGATAAGCAAATTGAGCAATTCTTATTCAAAGAGATCAAAAAGCCTGGAAATTTTGTTCTTGGAGAAGAGACAATATCTACTTATAAAGAAGAGTATATCAAAGATGCTTTAATATCAGAGAGTACTTTTATTATTGATCCTATTGATGGAACTTCTTCTTTTGCAGCAGGCCTTCCTTCATATGGAATATCGCTAGCGTATGCTAGTGGCGGCAAAATTATTGAAGGAGCCATTTCTCTTCCTTTAAGCGGAGAGTTTTTTATTACTTCTAAAGATAATGTATTTTATGCTAAAAAAAACATTGGTAGCTATCCTTTAAAAAAGGATTTTAATAAATTTATTTTTGATAATTCTAAATGTTACAATATTCATAGTTTACTTGCAGTTTCAAGGTCTATTATAAGGTTATTTAATCTTGATATTTCTTCTCATATTCATATTAATGGTTCTTGTGTATATTCTTTTGCTAAACTTTTTACAGGTTCTTATAAGGCCTACTTTTCTTTTGTAGGACTTTGGGATATTGCAGCGTGTTTAGCTATTGGTAATAAATTGGGCATGGTTGGCGAATTTTATTGTGGTAATAAAATGACATTAGATATCTTAGATTCAATGTATATTTTAGAGCCTAATAATCATAAAAGATGGTCCTTGAAAGATTTTTTTATTTATTCTGATAATAAATCAACAATAGACATTATAAGAAAAGATGCAAATAAAAAAATCAATAAGTAAGGTATAAAAAACTTGAAAATTGTTATTTATGTTTTGCGGTTTTGTTGTTATTAGATTCAATGTCGAGTGTTTTGATTAGCTTGTTTAAGGTCCAGCTTGAAAATTTTATGTAAAGCATTTTAAATGGATTTTTTGTATTTTTCTTTAGCACTTTTAACGATTCTATATTCATTAAAGCTATTATTTCTTTTAGTGTTTTTGGTAAATTATTGAAAATTTTGGAGCCTATTTTATGTCCTTCTAGAATGAAATTTTGAAGAGTTATTTGATCTTTTTTTTGTAGGCGCCTCATATATAGCTTCAAAATACGCTCTTGAGATTTCATGATTTCTGAATTAATTTGTTCTTGTTTTTTAGTAATTTTTTTCTTGTTTTCAATGATAGGTTTTTTAGGTAGAGACTTGTAAGGGTTTGTTCCTGGAATATAATTTTTAGGAATTTTCATATATTTTACTCCTATTTAACTAGCTAACCTATAATTCTATTATTTTTTTTGTTTTTATGCAATCAATATTGATATTTTGATTTTTTATGATTAGAATCATCATATGAAGGAGTTTTTAAGGGTAGGGGCTTTTAATTTATTGCTTGGTGCTTTAATATTGTTTGTTGTTATTTTTTTACAATTTAGAAATTTAAACTTAAATATATTTTTTTTAAAAGATATAAAATTAGAAGTAAATAATAAGGTTTTAAATAGTGAATATACTTTAAATGATCTGGTTGTTAATGTTAGGGGACTTAGGATATTTTTGTCCAAGCTTAATCCACTTGTTGTTTTAGAAACTGGTTTAAATCTTTTCCCCATCTCTTATAAAGTGCAAGACATGGGTATTTATGTTTATTTTGAGAATAATATTTTTCTCGGATTTTTGCTTGATTCGGAAAATAATTTTAGCATTGAATCAAATCTCTCTAAGAGCTTTTTGTTAAGTTATGAAGTTGAAGATCATTATAGAGTTTTATTAGATAAGCCTACTATTTCAATAAGACAAGGGGAGAATTTGGAATATAAAATCTTTTTAGGAGAAAATGTAAAGATAAGAGAGAAAGATATTTTGATTTCTCCTCAAGCAGCATTTAGAATTGGCAATGCTATTTATATCGATTCACCAAAGAAAAATATTCCAAATTCTATTATGGAGGGCAACCAAACTAATAAAAGTAATGTATTAGATTATTCTATTGTGCATTCAAAAATTAAAGAGGTGGATAATAAGATTTTTAATGATGTTTTAAGCAATTTTAGACAAAATGCTTATGATTCTTGGAACAATTCTGTTAATTTTAATGCTTCAAAGGGAGGATGGCTTAAATACGGTGTTTATAGCTTTGATGAAAATTTAATGGTTTGTTTTTTAGCAGAATCTTTAATCAGAGGGGATCACGAGTCAATATTTTTAAAATTAGATTCTTTATTAGCCAAAAATGAACATAAGTTGACTTATTTAAGTTTATGTTATTACGCTAATTCAGATCAATTTGATAAATTTTTTTCTTATTTATCAAGGAATAAAACTTTTATTGATTCTCTTGAAGAAGACAGGCTTATGGTTTATTTAAAGGAAGATCCTCGTCTTTTGGAAAAAATTTTTTTATCAGAAAACGGTTCTAAATTAAATGGTGCTTTAAATCTTCTCAAAGATCCTAAAAAAATATTAAGTTCTAATTTTAATTTTAACCAAGCCTACAACATTTTATCTAATTATCTTACTTTTCTTAAGATTAGAGTTGACGATTCTTTTTATTTAAGTTTTAAAAAGGAGCTTTATAAATTTGTATTTACTTTATTTGGCGTTACAGATGAAGGAAAAATGTATATTTTAAATAATAATATTAATTCATCTGATGTTGTTGAGCATGCATTAAAGATTTCTGGGGTTCTTAAAAGAATGGCATCTTATTTAAAAGATAGCTTAATATTAAAGCTTTCATTGAATGCAATTTATTATTCTTTAATGAGTGATTATGCCAAAGGAATTCCTTATGAAAGCTATTATTCTGATATTATTGATAATCAATATATGCCCCAATTTATCTTTATTTCTAGCTATAGATCTATCAGGTGGATATATGCTGCTTCTGGGGTTTTAAATCGTGAAATTACTGATACTAAAGTTGCAATTGATTTTGATCAAGAGATTAATTATTCAAGCTATATATTTTTTGGAAACATTTTAAATCCAACTTTAGTTAGATTTAGAGAAATTGATTGGTTTACAGATTATAAGTTTTACGTATATTCTGATGGTTGGAAGTATTATCCTTTAAACAAAATTTTGGTTATTAAAGCAACGCCCAAGAAAAAGAGAACTTTTAATCTTTTATTGAGATTTGACAAAATTGCAAAAAAAATAAATATTTATGAATAAACCTTTATTATCAGAATTGATAATTGATATTGGAAATACCAGCATTGCTTTTGCCTTATTTAAAGATAATCAAGTTAATTTATTTATTAAAATGAAAACAAATCTTATGTTAAGGTATGATGAGGTTTATAGCTTTTTTGAAGAAAATTTTGATTTTAATGTAAATAAAGTTTTTATAAGCAGCGTTGTTCCTATTCTTAATGAAACATTTAAAAATGTCATTTTTTCTTTTTTTAAGATAAAGCCTTTGTTTATTGGTTTTGATTTGAATTATGATTTGACATTTAATCCTTACAAAAGCGATAAATTTTTGCTAGGTTCAGACGTTTTTGCCAATCTTGTTGCAGCCATTGAAAATTATTCATTTGAAAATGTTTTAGTAGTAGACCTTGGAACTGCTTGCACCATTTTTGCTGTTAGCAGGCAAGATGGAATACTCGGTGGTATTATAAATTCTGGTCCTTTGATAAATTTTAATTCTTTATTAGATAATGCCTATCTTATCAAAAAATTCCCCATTAGCACTCCAAATAATCTTTTAGAGAGAACGACATCTGGGAGTGTAAACAGCGGTTTATTTTATCAATATAAGTATTTAATAGAAGGTGTTTATCGTGATATTAAGCAGATGTATAAAAAAAAATTTAATTTAATAATTACTGGGGGTAATGCGGACCTAATTTTGTCATTAATTGAGATAGAGTTTATTTTTAATATTCATTTAACTGTAGAAGGCGTTAGAATTTTAGGAAATTCTATTGACTTTAAGTTTGTTAATTGAAATATTTGTTTTTAAAGTTTTAAATTTTTTTGTTAAATAAATTTGGGAAGTTTTTTGTTTGGTGATTGAAATTATCTAAAATTGATGTAATCTCTTCATATACTTTATCATTAATTTCTGCTTTAAATGAATTTACGTTTGATTCTACATAATTTTCCTTGCTAAAGCCCACTATAAATCCACTTAATTTTGTTTTTTTAAGCCATGAATATGTTAATTCTAAAATTGTTAAGTTATTTATCTTTGCTATCTCTTCAAGTTTATTTATGGTTTTCAAAGTATAAGGCCAAATTTCTTTTTTGAAAAGTATCAATTTTTCTGTTCTAATATCATTAAATTTGTTTTTGTCTTTTATATTAGCTTTAGATAAAAGTCCTTGAGCAATTGTTGAATATGATATGGTGGCAATATTGTTGTCTTCACAGTAAGGAATTACATCTTTTTCTTTATTTCTAAATAAGGGGTTGTATCCTATTTGGTTTACGTCAATTTTGCAAACTTTTTTTATGCTTTCCATGTGTGATATTTCAAAATTACTTACGCCTACATATTTTATTCTTCCTTTTACTCTCATTTCTTCAAGAAATGATGCGATTGGTCTTAGGTCAAAATCGGCTTTAGGCCAGTGTATATAGTAAATATCTATATAATCAGTTTTTAAATTTTTAAGACTTTCATTAAAGTTCTCTCTATATTCTGAAATTTCCATTGGGTAGCATTTACTTGCAATTAAAATATTTTCTCTTATTGTTGGATCTTTTTCTATTATTTCGCCAATTATTTTTTCCGAAATTCCATTTCCATAAGCTCTTGCAGTATCAATATTTCTGATCCCGTGATCATATGCTTTTTTTAATATTTTTTTAGCAGTTTCTTTTTCGACTTGCTTAAAATATCCTCCTCCGAATTGCCAAGACCCTAAAATTAATTTGCTATAAGTATTTATCTTGTCTTTAAGATTATTCACAGATTCTCCTTTTTATTTTACGATAAATTGGTATTTTTGTTTTAATGATGATTTAAGTATGTCTTATTTTAAAAGTTTTATAAATAAAATTTTATAGTTTGTTAATATTTTTTAGCAATTTTTCTTTATTAAAATCTCTATTTATTCCAAATCTGGTTAAAGAGAAATCGTATTTTACAGGATCTTCATTATTTTCTTTTGAAAAATAGCTTGTAATTTTTATTGCTTGTTTAAGATTTACGTTTTTTATTTCTTTGATTTTAAATAGTTTTGAAGCAATGCTTGTCATGTGAGTATCCATTGGCACTATAAGCTTATTGGGATTGAATTTATTCCAAATGCCTAAATCGACCTCATCTTTGCGTATCATCCATCTTAAGAATAAAAAAAGCCTTTTGCAAGAACTTCCCTTTGAAGGCTTTGGAAGTAGCATGCCAAATTCTCTCCCATTTATTTTTTCCATATGCTTTATTAATTCATCTATGCTAAGTATAAAATCTTGGTTTTTATAATAAATACTGTAAAGAAGATTTTCAAGCGTATGGTGCTGTTCTTTTATTATCTTAAGGGTGCACAGTAGCCTTACAATATCTTCTCCTTTGAAAAATCTATAAACGAATCCTTTAAATATTTCTTTTAAGTCCTTTTCATTTGCCAGCTTAAGGCTCTCAGAAGGGGATTTGCCAAGTGGTTTAAGTATTGTCTCGATTGCTTCTAAAATTCTTTCTACTCTTCCAAGCGACAATGAAGAACTWATAGGCCTACRAGTTCAATGTCTTCTTTTTCTTTATACCTGTATAGAAATTCTAAAGGATCAGGATGTATAAATTTTTTTTTATTGTATTTTGAATATATCTTTTCTAGAAAATCATATAGCGAGCTTTTAGCTTTTATTTGCATTATTATATTCTAATAGTTCTAATAATATTTTTTTAAGTTTTTTGTCGTAAAGTTTGTCTTTTGCCCATTTCCCAGTCAAATCATATATTGTTGGAGCAGATCCTCTTTTAACAAGGTAAAATCTAGGATCAACCATATTTGATTTGATATTTTGTTTTGAAGCATAAGCTTTTAAATGTTGAATATGAGCTTTAATTCCTTCTGTAATATTGGAAAAAGAATTTCCTTTTGTAAGATTATTAGTAGCGCCTATTMMTGAAAAATTGTGTTGTTCTTTTGAAACTATTCCATTGAATTTTAGAGCTCCTGTTTCTAGTAACATTTGAGCATAGGCAATGTCATAATTAACCCCTTCAATCAAAGATTCGTCTATATAGGTTTTAGCAACAGTATTTACATAGTTTTTGTCAAGCTCTGGATTTATTTCTAGAGTATATTTTACAAGGTCTTCTAGTTGAGTTTTTCCTCTACTTATTAAAAAGGGAATATATTTTTCCTTTTGTATTTCAGTACTTATTTCGATTATCTCTTCATTACTATGAGCTTTATTTGTTAAAAAGATGTTGAGCATTGCAAATAGCAAGAATTTTTTTATCATTATTATTTTTCCTCTTCAATAAATTTATTAATTTCATTAACTATAGAATTAAATCTTGATAACATTGATTTTTTGTTTTTTAAGAAATTAAAACTTTTTAAATAGTTTCTGCTAAAAATAAGATCAGAAATTTCTGCAATATTGCTTATGCCTGTTAGCTTTATAGATTTTGTATTAGCAACTTTTGTGTGGAGGTTCTTTTCATTTTCTTTTAGAATTAGTTGTAAGTTTTTTAAATTTCTTATTGTTTGCGGTTCTCCCCCTATATTGATATATTTTGCTATGTTTGTGTTTTTTGCAAGGATAAAATTAACAATATTTGCTTGATTTCCTAGTGTAATTAACGTTAGTTTATTAAGGTTCATTTTTGAATTTAAAAATTCCAAATTTTGGCTTGATTTTGCTAGTTCAATACATATTTTGAATATCAGTTTCAGTAGATGCAATATCAGCTTTTTCATTAAGGATATTGGCAGGCTCAATTAAATAGCTAATGCTTTTATTGATTACATAGCTAAATATACTTTTATGGCTATTTTTAATAAAATCGTAGCTTTTCATATGTTTATATTTTGGCGAATATAAATAAACAATTTTTCCTTTCTTAACAATCCTGCTAACTAGAGATTTGAACATTGAATCGTGAGAATAATAAGGAAGTATAAGTAAAACAGAATCATATAGTTTTTGGTTATTGCTAATAAGGGCTTTTTTATATATGTTATTCTGTTTTGATAAGTAATTCATTTCGTTTATGAAAAAAGGATTAAATTCGTACAAAAGAAATGGATTTTGTTTTTTAAGGCCCAATGTTGAGCTTACAGGGTACCAAATCGATAAGTTTAAATCATTTTTGTGATCTTTAATTCTTGCGAATCCAAGTTGATAGCTATTGTTTTCATCTTTGGGATAATTTATAAAAAGTGCTAAGTATGAAAAAATAGTTGCAATAATAACAGTTAAAATAGCAGGCATTACAAGTATTGTTTTTAGCAAAATTGAAAGAAATATTCCTTTTGATTGTTTTGTAGACCTATTGTTGATTCTTCTTCTACTATTTACTATTGTTTTGATGTTTTTAAAGAAGATGATTATCATAAAGATTAAGAATATACTGCCAATATATAACATTAACGGTCTGATTTCTGTAAAGTATAAAGTTATTACAAAAAACGTACCTGGAAATATTATGAAGTAGTCTTCATAAGTAAATTCTTTTTTAAAATTAAATAAATTTACTATTAAAAATATGCTAAAACTGGTTAAGAAAATGAGTTCATAAATTTGCGTATCCATAAAAATAATTTTTCCTTAAATAATTATAAGCATAAAAGCAATTTTTCCAAAATAGTTTACAGAATTGATTATTAAATAGTGTTAATCTAATTTTAGATTTAATAAGAGTTGTTTGATTAAGAAAGTTTATTTTTGTTTAATATAAAATGTTGTGTTAAAATAGATTATGTTTACAGGCGAAAGGTAGTAACATATGGTTGGAACCTTTTTGGGAACGGGGGCTTCAAGTGGTGTTCCTATGTTAAATTGTAGCTGTAAAGTCTGTACTTCAAGTTATAGTAAAAATAAAAGATTGAGAAGTTCTTTTTTTCTTGAGTCATCTTCTGGCATCAAATTGTTGATTGATACAGGTCCTGATATTAGACAGCAACTTTTAAGAGAGAAAATAGATAGGCTTGATTTAGTGCTTTACACGCATGAACATTATGATCATATTATGGGTTTTGATGATATTAAGTTCTATACACGATGTGCCCCTTTAAACATTTATGCTAGAGATACTGCCATGGCTCACATAAGGAATGCTTTTCCGTATAATTTTACATCCAAACCCTCTTTAAGTGGAAAGGCAGACATTATTGCCAATGTTATTAGGGATTTTGAGCCCTTTTTTTTTAAAAGTCTAAAGATAGTGCCAATTCCTTTGATTCATGGGGATATAATTAGTTTAGGTTATAGGGTAGGCAATTTAGCGTATCTTACTGATGTTAAATTTATTCCCGAAGCGTCTTATGATTATTTAAAAAATTTAGATCTACTCATAATAGATGCTATGAGGATTAAGCCTCATCCTGCGCATTTAAATTTTTCAGAGGCTTTTTGTGTAATTAAAAAGATCAATCCTAAAATTTCTTACTTTACACATATTGCACACGATATAATGCATGAAGAATTTGATTATTTAGAAAAAGATAATATCTATTTAGCTTATGATGGATTAAAGATTTATATTTGATTTAACTTTAGTTAGAGAGGATTTATGAAATTAATTTCATGGAATGTAAATGGAATTAGAGCTGTTTTAAAGAAAGGTTTTCTTGAGTTTGTAAAAGAATATACTCCAGATATTTTATGTATTCAAGAAACTAAAGCCTTAAGAGAACAGTTGCCAAAGGATTTAATTCTTGAAAATTATTATTCTTATTTTTCAAATTCAAAGATTAAAGGTTATAGTGGTGTTTGCATTTATTCAAAAGTTGAGCCTATCTCTGTAAGGCTGCTTGGAGAAGAAATTTTTGACAATGAGGGTAGGGGGCTTGTAGCATGCTACGACGATTTTATATTGGTTAACGGTTATTTCCCCAATTCTCAAGTTTTAAGAAGAAGACTTGGGTATAAACTTGATTTTTTATCTTATGTTGAAAATCTTGCAGATTCTCTTGTATGTGATGGTAAAAATGTAGTAATTTGTGGTGATTTTAATATTGCTCATACCGAGATTGACCTTATAAGTCCCGATTCTAATAGAGACTCTCCGGGATATTATATTGAAGAGACTACTTGGTTAGATGATTTTTTAAACAAAGGATATGTGGATACATTTAGGATATTTAATAAGGATCCTGGTTATTATACTTGGTGGAGCTATAGAACAAGAGCTAGAGAGAGAAATATGGGGTGGAGAATTGATTATTTTATTGTTAATGAATTTTTCAAGAGAAATGTTGAAAAATCTCTAATTTTAGACAAAGTAATGGGAAGTGATCATTGCCCTGTTTTTTTAGAGTTGGCTGATGTAGTTAGCTAAAGGGAGGAGGCTAGATTGAAAAAAAACATTGCAATTTTTTATTTAATATTTATTGTTAATTTTAGTTTTGGAATTGATTTAAATGATTTTGATTTTTACCGTAGTCTTGAAAAGGAAGAATTGATATTTTTTATTAACTTATTAAAGAGGGAGCAACTTGTTTTGGAAAATAGTTGCGCTTTAGAGTATATTGAATTAGCCTATAAGGCATTAAAAGAAAAAAATATAAATTTATTATTAAAAAATGACAAAGAATTAGCAGTAGATAATAATACTGAGCACTTAGTGCAATCCAAGGCATATAACAATGCAAGGCTTATCTTTAATGCTACAAAGGATTTAAATACTTTGGTTCATATTGGCAAAGATGGTCTTTTAAAGACTTTAGATGGGAGAAATGTAGGGGTTAAGGATAATAAATTTATTATTTTAGATTCTTTTTTGAATAACGATTTTTATGATGATGTTCCAAGTGAATATACTACTATTGAAATTTATAATAAAAGCATTTTAATGCCCAATTTAAATAAATTTCTTCTAGATAAGCGCTTAAATCCTTTTATTTATCTTGAAGATTTTAATAAAAACGTTTACTTAAATGATATTCCAAAATTAAGCAAAGAAGAGTTATTGTTTTTATTTTATGAACTATTTCCAGTTTCTAAGCTAAAGAGTTTAAAAGATTGGAATGATTTTGGATTTTCATCTATTTCAAAAGCATTGAATAAAATTTATTCTGAAAAAATAAATTCAATAAAGAGGAGTGCAAATGAATTATCAAAGAATTAAGAATTATTGTAAATTTACAAGCGTTTTTCTATTTTTTTTGTTTTCCTGTGTTTCTAATGAGTTAAAGTTAGATCAAAGTTTGGTAAAAGGAAAACTTGTCAATGGGCTAAGGTATTATATTTATAAAAATCAAACCCCAAAGAATGCCGTTAATATGGGAATTGTTTTTAATGTGGGCTCACTTAATGAAGAAGATAATGAGAGGGGAATAGCGCATTATCTTGAACATATGGCTTTTAATGGTACAAAAGATTATCCAGGGAATTCTATAGTTGATGTTCTTAAAAAATTTGGAATGCAATTTGGTGCTGACATTAATGCTGCTACTAGTTTTGATTTCACTTATTATAGACTTGATTTGTCAGATGGTAATAATAAAGATGAAATTGATGAATCTATAAATATTTTGAGAAACTGGGCTTCTCAAATCAGTTTCATGAAAGAAGAAATAGATCTAGAGCGAAATATTATTATTGAGGAAAAAAAGCTTGGTGAGACTTATCCTGGAAGAATTTATGAGAAAATGGATAAGTTTTTGACAAGCGGAAGTCTTTATGAATTTAGAAGTCCTATTGGACTTGAAGAGCAAATTTTATCTTTTCAGCCAGAAGATTTTAAAAAATTTTATAGAAAGTGGTATAGGCCAGAACTTGCAAGTGTTATTGTGGTAGGAGATATTGATCCTATAGAAATTGAAGAGAAGATAAAGAAGCAATTTGTTTCTTGGAAAAATCCAACCGATAAAATTAAAGAAGTAAAAGTAAGTTTAGACGTAGAGCTTAAGGATAAATTTTTACTTTTAGAAGATTTGGAAGTTGGAGAGCCTAGTTTAATGTTCTTTAAAAAGGAAATTATTAACTTTGTAAAGACCAAAGATGACCTTTTAAATGCTATTAAAAAGTCTTTATTAGCCGCTCTTTTTGAAAATAGATTTTCTGAATTAAAGACTGCTGGGGTAAAGCAATTTAAAAATGTTTCAAATAAAGATTTTTTCTCATTTAAATCAGATAACAATACCATTGTTGCAAAATCGATTTCTTTAAACTTTAATCCAGATCATTTGAACGAAGGAATACAAGACTTTTTTTATGAGCTTGAGAGGATAAGAAAATTTGGATTTACCCAAGGTGAGCTTGAAAAAGTTAGATCTCAATTTTACAAATCTTTAGAATTAAGGAAAAAGAATATAAATAAAACAAATTCATGGGCTATTTTTCAGGATTTAATAGAAATTGCTATTAATGGTTCTAATAAATTTGATATGAATGAATATTGCGATCTTTCTTTTCAATATTTGGAAAAGATTGATTTAAAAACAATAAACAATCTTGTAGGAAGAGAGTTTGATGTAAAAAATTGTGCAATTTTTTATTCTTACCATGGAAGAGCACATCCTGTTTTAACTCTTGAAGATATTGACAATCTTCAAAAGATAGCTTTAAAAAGAGAGTTAAAGCCTTATGAGAATTCTTTAATTGAAGGTAAATTTTTTAAGAAGTCTTTAGATGATAAAGATATTATTAGAGAAAATGAGTTTGAAAATGAAATTTCGTCATTTGTTCTTGAAAATGGGGTTGAAGTTTATTTTAAATATAATGATCAAAAAAAAGGTGTAATTGATTTTAGTGCAACTTCTTGGGGAGGTTTAATTAATGAAGATTTAAAACTTATTCCTGTTTTATCTTTTGCTCCCGGAGTAGTATCTGGTTCGGGTTATGGTGATTATTCTGCATTACAGATTGAAAAATATTTATCAGATAAAGCTGTTTCTTTAAGAGTTGGGGTTGGAGCTCAAGAATCATATATTTCTGGAAGTTCAGATAAAAAAGATCTTGAAACTCTTTTTCAGCTTATATATTTTACTTTTAAGGAACCCAAAATTGATGATGTTTCTTTGCAAAATGCTATTAATAATATAAAAGCATTAATAAAGAGCAATGAAAATAGTTCTGATTATCATTTTCATAAAGCCATTAGTAAATTTTTAAACAATAATGATCCTAGATTTGAAGATACAAAAGATAGTGATTTGCAATATTTTACAAAAGAAAATATTTTGTCTTTTTATAAGAAAAGGTTTACTTATGCAAATAATTTTAAGTTTGTCTTTGCTGGAGACTCAGATATTCAGACAATAAAGGCTTATTCAAAGAAATATTTGGGCAATCTTAACTTTAAAGAAATAAACGAGTATAAAGATTTAGATTACTCTTACAGTAAAAATTTTAATAAAATAGTTGTAAGGAAGGGAAAAAATTCAACTAGTTTTGCCTATGTAATTTATCCTTTTAAATTTAATTATTTAGCAGAGACCTGGTTAAATTTAAATGCTTTAGCGGATCTTTTAACGGATGGGCTTATAAAAAATATTARAGAAAAAATGTCTAGTGTTTATGCAATTCAAGCCTCTTTTGACTCCAATTTAAGAAAAAATGTAGATTCCGATGGTATTTTGTCTATTTTTTTTACTACCGAGCCTAAGGAGCTGGACAATGTCTTAAATTCTATTAATCGCTATATGATCGAAAGGCAAAAAATAGATTTTAATGATAAAGATTTTTCTTATGTTAAGAAGAATTATATTAAAAATACAAAAATAAATTCAGAGAAGAATGGTTATTGGATTTCAAATATATTGGCGTCATTATCCTGGTATGGAGTATTTAAAAATAATTTTGGTGTTAAGTTTATAGAGACAAACTTAAACAAAGATTTAATAAATGAATTTTTTAAGAAAATTAATCTTGATGAAAAAGCAGAAATATTGCTAATACCTGAATAGTTTGTGTTTGCTTAAAAAACATTCTTGTTTTCTGGGTTTGCTAGAAGGCAAGAATGTTTAGTCTATTTTTATTAGCAAGACATCCTCTAGGGGAATCGAACCCCTCTTGCCAGGATGAAAACCTGGAGTCCTAACCGATAGACGAAGAGGACAAAAGTGAGCTCAGTAGGACTCGAACCTACGACAAACGCCTTAAAAGGGCGCTGCTCTACCACCTGAGCTATGAGCCCAAAAGTCATTTTATGACCATCGAAAGTAATAATATATTTATTTTCCAATAATGTCAAGTTAAATTGGCATAAAATTAATAATTTATACCAAAATGTATTTAACAATTTGAGCTGCACAGGACTTGAACCTGTAACCAGCGGATTAAGAGTCCGATGCTCTACCACTTGAGCTAGCAGCCCAGTTTATTAATTTGCTAACAATAAGAATAAGTTTTTATAAATTGAATGTCAAGGTTTGTTGTTGCTTTTTTTTAATTCTTCTAGTAAATTTTTTGCCTCTAGATTATTAGGAGAGATTGTAAGAATTTTAATTAGTGCTTCTTCTGCTAATATTTTATTTTTTGCATTTATTCTTGATCTTGCTAATTTTATTAATAGATTTTGGTTATTAGGAGAAAAACGTAATGCATGTTCGTATGCAAAATCGGCTTCATTATATCTTTTTAGCTCATAAAAAGAATCTGCAATTAAATTATAAACTTTTATTATTCTTGCTCCTTTAGAATCAAGGCTAATGTATTCTTGAAAGTATTTTAATGCATTGTCATAATTTTTTTGAAAGAAATAAGCTTCTCCTAGTGCTTGAATAATTCTTATGTCATGTTTTTTAATGCCAAGTCCTATAATCGCCTCTTTTTCAGCTCTCTTGTATTCTCCTATGGCTATTAAGCTCCATATCAATATTGTCCTAGCATCTAAGTTACTAGGATTTAGTCGAATTTCTTCTAACGTGTTTAAAATAGCTTCTTTAAATTTTCCTTCTTTATATAGAAGAAGAGAGTCTTCTTTTTCTTTAGGCGGTGATTGTCCAAATAACAAGCTTGAATTGGATAGTAGAATTAAAGCTATTTGTAATAGAAAAAAAAATTTCATTCTTCTAAATCCTCCATTTCACAATTCCCTTTAAACATTGCTCCAGAATCTATAAAGAGTTCTTTGGTTTTAATGTTTCCTATTAATTTGCCGGTTTTGTAGATTTTAATTGTTTTTAAAGCCTCAATATTTCCTTTTATTTTGCCATGATTTAGCAAATGTTGACATTTTATTTCAGCTTCAACATCAGCTTTTTCCCTTAGATAGATTGAGTTTGATGAGTTTATTAAACCCTTAAGCTTTCCTTCTATTATTATTGGCTTATTACTTTCAATATATCCTTCAAACTCAAAATTTTTTTTTATTACATTTTGAGTACTACTTTCTTCGAATTCTAAGCTATCTATACTCATTGAAACCTCTAAAAATGAATGCTTTAAAGTTAAAGCATTCATTTTTGATTGAATTTTTTATGATTTTTTTATTATTTTAATCGTTTCTTCTTTGGCCCAAAAATCTTAGAAGATATAAGAATAAATTTATAAAATCTAAATAAAGTTTAAGTGAGGCTACAACCGCCATTCTGTTTTTTATTTCAGTGTCGTCTTGTAGCATTTTGTCCATTTTAGAAATATTTTGAACATCATAAGCTGTTAAGCCTGTAAATATAACTACGCCCAAAATAGATATAAGGAAATTAAGACCTGAGCTTCTAAAAAACATATTAACAAGAGATGCAATAATGATTCCCCATAAGCCCATTATTAAATAGCTTCCCATTTTTGTTAGATCTGTTGTTGTAGTGTATCCATAAACAGACATTCCAAGAAATGTTCCAGCAGTAATTCCGAATGTGAATACTATTGATCCTTGTGTGTAAATCATAAATATAGAAGATAATGTTACTCCTGTTAGTGCTGAGTAGAGCAAGAAAAGAGCTGTTGCAGTATTGCTTGATATTTTATTAAGAGCACCACTTATTGCATATACAAGTCCAAATTGTATAAGTATCATAGCCATAAATGACATTGAATTTGAGAATATTATTGCTTTGATTGTTTGATTTTCTGAGGTTGCATATGCAAATACTGCTGAGATTAAAAGTCCAATTGACATAAGCCCGAAAACTTTGGCTAAAAACTTGTTTTTTATTAGTATTTCTTGTTTTTCTTGTGTTAAATCGATCATAATAAAGCCTCCTTATTATTTTATTAAGATTTGTTTTGATCGTTAAATTTTTTGCGAAGTTCATCAAATATAGTGCTTGGAACTTTTCCATACCTTAAGAATTCCATTGAGAATTCTGCTTTTCCTTGGGTAGAGGATCTAAGGACTGTTGAAAATCCAAACATTTCGCTTAAAGGCACCTCAGCCTCAACTTTTGAAAAACTTCCATCTTCTAGGGAACCTGTTATTATTCCTCTTCTTTGATTTAAAAGTCCAAACATATTGCCTTGGAATTCAGTAGGTCCTTCAAGGGTAACTTTCATTATTGGCTCAAGGATTGTAGGCTTTGCTTTTTCATAAGCCTCTCTAAAAGCTCCAATTGCTGCTAATTGGAATGCAATATCAGATGAGTCAACAATGTGATATTGGCCATCATTGATTGTAATTTTTATGTCAACTATTGGAAAGCCAATTAATGTTCCCCTTTCCATTGCTTTTTGGAACCCTTTATCACATGATGGGATATATTCTGTTGGGATTACTCCTCCTTTTATTAGATTGACAAATTCGTATGTTTCTCCTTCTTTGTCAAGAGGTTCCATAAACCCTGCAACTCGTCCAAACTGACCAGCTCCTCCAGATTGCTTTTTGTGAGTATAATTAAATTCAGCTTTTCTTGTAATCGTTTCTCTATAGGCTACTTGCGGCATTCCGGTTTCAACTTCTGCCTTGAACTCTCTTTTCATTCTTTCAATGTAAACTTCTAAGTGTAGCTCTCCCATTCCTTGAATTATTGTTTCATTTGATTCAATGTCAACATAAGTTTTAAATGTTGGATCTTCTTTTGTAAATCTTCCAAGGGCTTTGGCCATATTATCAGCAGATTTTTTATCCTTTGGTTTTACAGAAAGAGAAATTACTGGATCTGGAATAAACATTGATGTCATTGAATAGTTGATCGATGGATCACAAAACGTATCTCCTGATGCACATTCTATTCCAAATAAAGCAACAATGTCACCACTTCCTCCAAATTCAATGTCTTCTGTATTATTGGCATGCATTCTGATAAGCCTTCCAACTTTGAATTTTTTAGAAGTTCTTGAGTTGATAAGTTCTTGTCCTTTTTTTAAAATTCCTTGATAGATTCTCACATAAGTCAACTGTCCGTATTGTCCGTCTTCAAGTTTAAATGCAAGAGCAACAGTTGGGAGCTCGTTGTCAATTTTAAGATCGATTTCTTTTTCATTATTATTTAGGTCAAGAGCGGTGTTTTTTATATCATGAGGGGATGGCAAAAATCTGGTTACAGCATCTAAGAGCAATTGCACTCCTTTGTTTTTATAAGCAGATCCCATAAATACAGGGCATAATTTTAAAGCCAATGTTCCTGTTCTAGTTGCATTGTATATTATTTCAGTAGGAACTTCTTTTCCTTCCATGTGTAATTCCATAAGTTCATCATTAAAGTCAGCAAGAGTATCAAGCATTATTTCTCGTTTGCTTTTTGCTTCTTCTAAGAGATCTGAGGGTATTTCTTTTTCTATTATTTCTGTTCCATCTTTTCCTTCAAAATAGTAGGCTTTCATTAATACAAGGTCTATAACTCCAATATGTTTGTCTTCTAATCCAATTGGAATTTGCATTAAAACGGAGTTTAAGTCAAGTTTTGATCTTAGTTGATCTTTTACATTGTAGGGATTTGCTCCGGTTTTATCACACTTGTTTACAAATGCAAGGCGCGGCACGCTATATCTTTTAAGCTGTCGATCAACAGTTATTGATTGGGATTGAACTCCTGCAACAGAATCAAGAACCAATATTGCCCCGTCAAGCACTCTAAGAGATCTTTCAACTTCAATTGTAAAATCTACGTGTCCGGGTGTATCAATAATATTTATCGGAAAATCTTTCCATTCAACGTGAGTTGCAGCTGATGCTATTGTGATTCCTCTTTCTCTTTCAAGTTCCATTGAGTCCATTGTTGCACCAACCCCATCTTTGCCTTTTACTTCGTGAATTGCATGAATTTTATTACAATAAAAAAGAATACGTTCTGTAAGAGTGGTTTTTCCTGAGTCGATGTGTGCGCTAATACCTATGTTTCGTAATTTATTATAGTCCATTAGACTTTGTCCCTCCTGATGATATGTGGGTAGAAGATTAACTATCTTAGTAATTTTACAAAATTTTTTTTTAAAAATCTATCTTATATCGTTTTATATTATTAAATATTTGGAAGTTTAAACTATTTTATATGAAATTTGACAGTTTGCTTGATTAAATTTGCATTAATGTATATCCTTATATTAGGGAATATATCATTTAGTAGATTTTGATTTTATTGATTAAAACTTTTTATTTAGTGAATTAACTCTTACTTTATTATTATACTCCTAAGATAATTATTTGGAGGAATTTGAGTTGGAAACTTTAACAATATCTAATGAGTTGAGCAAAATATCACAAGTAGATTACGATTCTTCTGTGTCTGAGCTTTCTGTGTTTTTTAAGGATGGAAGAGCTTATAAGTATTTTAAGATTGAACCAAGACATTTTAGCGCAATATCTAAACTTGTTGAGGACAGAAGATCAGTTGGTAAATATTTAACAGCAAAACSTATTTAACAAATATGACCAAGAAAAGCTTTAATTTGTTTTTTAGATAGTATTAAAAGCCCTTTTGCTTTTAAAGCAGGAGGGCTTATTTATGTTTATGACTAGCTTTTAGAGTAATAAATTTTGTTTTATAATCATCAAGATGGTTTATTTAATTTTAAAATTCAACAGCATTGAAGTTTTGTATTTTGATTATTATTAGATTTAGTGTTATTTTGCTGCTTTGGATAATTTAAATAGTATAAATAGTATTAAGGATTTAAGTAAATTTTTTATGTATAAATTGTTGTTTATTATTGTTTTTGTTTTGTCTTGTAGCTCTATTTTTAAGGAATATCAGAACATATCAGGTGAATACTATAAGCTTGCTAAATTAAATGAAGAGCTTGGTAATGATGAGACTTCTGTTTTGCTTTATGAAAAATCTATTAAATTTAATATTAATGCTGGTGATGATTCAAGTTACAATTTTATTTTAGCTTGCATTAATTTGAAAAAATATGTTGAGGCTGAGTTGAAACTTAATTCTATTATAAAAGAAGATCCAGAAAATATTTTGTTAATCAATCTTAAGGGATATTTGCTATTTAAAAAAAATGATTTGGACAATGCTTTGATTTATTATTTGAAAACTCTAGAATTTGCGCCTGCAAATAAAGAGGCTCTATTTAATATTTTTTACATTTATCATTTAAAGAGTGACAAAAAAAATGCAAAAAAATATATCTCAAAATATAAAGAGCTAAATCATCCTATACCAAGTGGTGCGGAAGAAATAGTTTCTTCTATTCTTAAGAGTTAATTTTTAAGTTTTTTTGTTTACTTTTTGCTTGTGGTAATCTTTATGGTAATTATTATATAATAAGGTGTGCAATATAAACCCTGTTTTATTTTTCATAAATTTTTGTAGGAGAGTTTGTATATGATTAGGCTTAAAGTTTTAATTTTGTGTTTATTTGGGATTTTTGTGTTAAATGGTTTTGCAGATACTAATTTTGAATTCAATTTTGGTGGTGGGGTTGCTTTTCCTGTTAGTCCCTTTTCAAGCTTTTACAATGAGGCTTTAGAGATTAATGCAAAGCTTAAGCAAAATTTGCCTTCAGATTTATCCCCAATAGAAAAAGAAGAGATAGTCCAAAATTTTTCCGATTTAGCCAATATTGCTAAAGCTGGAATAAGATATGGAACTTACGCTCAATTTGGCGCTAAATTTGATGATTTTGTTTCTATTGGATTTGAGCTTTTGTTTAACATTAATCTTCTTAAAGCAATAAAGCGTTCGGATGGAACTGCAAATGAAAATTTCTCGTTTATTATGGCAATAACACCAAGATTTTATACAAAATTAGATTTTTTTGTTTTAGCTTTAGCGTTTTTCACAGGTCCTAAGATCAATATAGCGACTTCTTCTGCGGATTCTGTTTTAGCAGAACTGGGAACAATGGGCTGGGATATTGGTGCTAGACTTTCATTTTCTTTTTTAATTCTTGAAGGGTACTATGTTTGGAATATTAAAAACCCTAAATTTTCTGATTTCAAGTTTGGAATAGGTTTTGAATTTGGAATTGTGTAGTTTATTTAATTTTATTTTTAGGATTATGTTATAGTATTTGTTTTTGCTATTAATAGAATTTTTAGATTTTTATTTTTATTATTAAAGCTAAAATATTTTAATGACCTTGCTTTAAAAAATTTTAGTCATATTTGTGTGTATAAGTTTTATTAATTAGTAAATTAAGATTGTTAAGATTTTCTAAAAAAGAACGAGGAGCTGGGTGAATTTACTTAAAAAGAAATCAATAGGAATTATTGCTTGTCCTGGGGGTAGGGTTTTTGCTAGTAAAATAATAGAAGAGCTTGACAGAATATTTATAAATATTGAAAATGAGATTATAGAGAGCATATGCCAAGATTCTAAAGCCTTAAAGGAAGAAATTTTTAAGATTGAAAAAGTTTTATCTCCTTTTTTAGAAGGACTTAGTTTGTCTACTCTTAAAAGCAAAGAGCCTTTAGAAATTCCTGTAAAATTTGTTAAATTTGCCAATGGTGAATTTAAAACAGAAATTTTAAAAACAATCAGAAATAAGGATATTTTTATTGTTCAAGATGTTGCTAATGCTTATGAAGTTGAGATAAACAGTAGCGAAAAAATAATTATGACGGTTAATGATCACATAATGAATTTAATGACAACAATAGATGCCTGTATGCAGGCCAAAGCCAATTCTGTTAGTGTTATTATCCCGTCTTATCCTTATTCAAGACAAGATAAAAAGCATTCAAGAGAATGCTTAACAGCAAGTCTTATTGGAAGATTTTTAGAAGAGTTGGGCATTAGACATATTTTAACCCTAGATATTCACTCAAAGGCTATTGAGAATGTCTTTAGGAAAGTTTATTTTGAAAATTTAAATGTTTCTTATGAAATCTTTAATTCTCTTAAGGATTTAATCGACATTAGAGATTCTAATTTAGTTATTGTTTCACCCGATACAGGTGCTGTAAGTAGAAATAAATTTTTTGCATCAAGCCTTAAGAGCCCTCTTGCTTTGCTTTATAAGGAGAGAGATTATTCAAGAGTTTCAAATGATGTTGCTGATTCAAATATTTCTGTAACCAAGCTTTTAGGAGATGTCGAAGGCAAGAATGTTTTTATGAGTGACGACATGTTAGCTACTGGGGGCACTCTAATTAAGGCAATGAAATTACTTAAAAGCATGGGTGCTAAGAAGATTATATGTGGGATTAGTTTGCCGTTTTTCAATGGAGATGCTATTAAATATTTTGATAAAGCTTATGAGGAGGGATTTTTTTATAAAATAATTGGAACAAATGCTGTTTGTCATAATGATGAATTAATAAATAAACCTTGGTATCATGAGGCTAATGTTGCGCCTCTTTTTGCGGAGGCAATATTTGCAATTTATAATAAAGTTGGTTTGCAAAAAATTCTTGATAGAAAGGATGATATTCAAAAATTGATTACCAAGGGTTAATTTATGAATGCTCTTAGTATTGATATTGGTACCAGTGTTTTAAAGGCAGCATTAGTTAGTTCTAAAAATGGAGTTTTAAGTTATATTGATGTTAGTTACTCAGATTATTTTGATGTTGATTTCGAAAATTTTGACTTTAATATATGGCTTTTTTCTTTTAAGAAAGCCATATCCAATTTTAAGCCTAGCAAAATAGATTGCATTTCTGTTGGCGGCATTTCGCCATGTTTAATTGCTTTAAATTCAAATTTAATTCCTTTGGAAGTGTTGCATTGGAATTCCTTTAAAATTAAGTCTTATTTTAAGGGTAAGTCTGTATTTTTGCCCTATGTACTTAGTACGGTTGAAAGAGGAACATATTCTAAAATAAGCTATTTTGTTTCTTGTTTTGAGTATTTTATTTATTTGCTTACAGGAAAGCTTTTTACAAGCTTTCCAAGCATGGAGTATATTCCTTTTATTTGGGATGATATAGAGATAAAAAAATATGGGCTTGACAAGAATAAATTTCCTCCATTTGTAAAAATGGGAGAAAATATTGGCGTTGTAACTTATAAAGCAGGAATTGAATTTGGGCTAAATAGTGGAATTAGCGTAATTAATGCGGGATCAGATTATTTGAATGCTTTGGTGGGAAGTGGTGCTTTTCAAGAAGGAATTGTGTCAAATAGAATGGGTACAAGTGAAGGGTTTAATTTTGTTTCAAGTACATATTTACCAGGATTTTCTCTAGAATATCCTTATTTTTTAGAAGGATTTTTTATTATTGGGAGAATTGTTCCTTTTGGATATTTGATTCAATTATTAAAAGACAGTTTTTATAAAAAAAGTTTAACTTTTGAGTTGCTCTTAAAAAAAATTGTTAAAAGTGTCACTTTAAATAATGTATACTTTTATCCAAGCAAAATTAAACTTTTTAATGATTTATTTGTTTTAGATCCTTGTCTTTGCAAAGATCTAAGTAAAGGAATTTTTGGTAGTATTAAAAATCCATTAGAGATTGGTTTATCAATACTTGAGTTTGTATGTTTTGCTTTTTACAACAGATTGGTAGAGCTAAAAGCCTGCAATAAAGAAATTTTGAGCATTTTTGTTAGTGGGTCTAATTCTGATAATTTGCTTTTAAATCAAATAAAGGCAAATATTCTTGGCAAAGATTTAAAAATTTTTGATTTTAAGCATTCAGAGATTATTGGGGGAGCAATTCAAGCATTCTATTCTTTAAGAGAATTTGGCAGCTTAAATGATTCTTTTTTAAAACTTACAAAGATTAAGCATGTTGTTTCGCCTATTATTGAGGTTCATGAAGAATATTTAGAAAAATATCAAAAATATATTAATAATTATAGTCTATTTGTTAACGGGTAATATATAAGTTTCTTTAAATTCACCTATTCCTGCTATTTTTTTAAAGTCTGCTTTTGCTTCTGATTTTGTTTTATAAGGACCAGATCTTACTCTGTAAATATCTTTATTATCTACTGTTGCAGAATATATTCTAGCAATTATATTATATTTGAGTAATTTTTGAATATAGTTGTCTGCATTGATTGGGTCTGAGAGTGATACAAATTGTATGTAATATTCTATATTAGGATCATAAATGTTATCAGTATTTAAAGTTTTTTGGGCTATGGGTTGAGGCTTTTCGATGGTTTTTGATTTCTGAGAAGTATTAGATATTTTTTGAGTTGTGGGTTGAGGCTTTTCGATGGTTTTTGATTTCTGAGAAGTATTAGATATTTTTTGAGTTGTGGGTTGAGGCTTTTCGATGGTTTTTGATTTCTGAGAAGTATTAGATATTTTTTGAGTTGTGGGTTGAGGCTTTTCGATGGTTTTTGATTTCTGAGAAGTATTAGATATTTTTTGAGTTGTGGGTTGAGGCTTTTCGATGATTTTTGATTTCTGAGTATTAGGTATTTTGTTTGTAGGTTTTTTTTCTTTATTTAAATCTTGTGTTAAATCTATAATTATTTCATTTTGAGTTTCAGATACCTTTAAAGATTTTTCATTTTGGTCAACCTTTTCTAAGGTGTTTGGATCTTTATCTTCTTCTAAAACAATATTTTTTTCTGCAATGTCTGAAGCCAAATTTTTGTTTGGAAAGAAAATAATTGTCCCAAGAAATATTATGATACAAACTGTTGCAATTGATGTTAATGCTACAAAAAATCCTTTATTATTATCATTGTTTTCATTCAAATCTTTCATAGTTAATTATCCCCTGCATTTTTTTTTCAATTTCTTTTTCTAGATATGCATAATTCTTGTTATTAATTATATTGATTATTTTTAAGTTTATAATATTTTTTTCAAAAAAAATATCTTTTTGGATTTTGAGTATTTTATTAATCATATTTGAATCAATGTTTGGTATAGAATATGATAATCTATTTTTTATTATAGAATTCTTTGCCTTAAGCACAATTATGTAGTCGCAAAGTTTTTCCAAATTCATTTTAAAAAGTAAAGCAGCATTAATTATTATTTTTGTAGATTGGTTTTGGATTAGGATTTTTTTTATTTTGCTGAGTATGACTGGGTGTGATACGCTTTCAAGCTTTTTTAATTCTTTATTGTCATTAAATACAAGATTTCTTAGTAAGAGTTTGTCTATTTCATTTTTAGTATTTAATATTTTTTGACCAAATATTTTAACTATTTCTTCTTTTTTTTCATGTAATACTGAATGTCCAAGCTTGTCTGCATTTATTTCGTAAAATCCATATTTATTGCTAATTATTTTTGAAACAGTATCTTTGCCAGATGCAATTCTTCCTGTTACTCCAATGATTAATGGATTTCTCCCCACGATTTACCCGTTTCAATATTTGCTCTTAAAGGCAGATTTAATGTGTAAGCAGTTTCCATCATAATTTTTAATATTTTTTTCACTTCATTTTCTTCTTCAATAGGAGATTCAATGAGCATTTCATCGTGCACCTGTAGCAATATTTTTGATTCCATTTTTTTACTTTTAAATTCATTAAATACTTTGACCATTGCAATTTTCATGATATCGGCGGCACTTCCCTGAATTATGCTATTTATTGCTATTCTTTCAGCGGCAGATCTTTCCAGATAATTATTGCTATTAATTTCTTTTATATATCTTCTTCTTTTTAAGATGGTTTCGCTATATCCAGCATTTCTTACGAAGTTTATTTGATTTATTATAAACTCTTTGATTTTTGGATAAGAATCAAAGTAAGAGTTTATAAATCCTTTTGCCTCTTCTTTTGTAATTCCCAGTTCTTTTGCAAGTCTAAAATCTGACATTCTATAAATTATTCCAAAATTAATAGATTTTGCTATTCTTCTCAAGTTAGGAGTAATTTCTTTTTCTTCTATTTTGAAAAGCTTAGAAGCAGTTTCTGTATGAATGTCTTTATTATTTTCAAATGCTTTAATAAGGACTTCATCTTGTGATAAATGAGCAAGTATAGCAAGCTCAATTTGAGAATAATCAGCTGAAATAAAAATATTTCCATTTTCTGGTTTAAATGCTTTTCTTATTTTTCGCCCTTTTTCATCTTTTATTGGTATGTTTTGCAAGTTAGGGTTTATGCTAGTGATTCTACCAGTTGCTGTTTTTGTTTGTATAAAGCTTGTGTGCAGTCTGTTTGTTTTATAGTTTATTAGTTCTATCAAATTATCTGTGTAAGTACTCTTCAATTTTGCAATTTGTCTGTATTTTATTAGATTTTCAATTGATTCATGCTGTTCTCTGAGAGATTCAAGCACTTTTATATCAGTTGAATCTTTTTTCATTTTTTCTGGTAATTTTAGATTTAATTTTTCAAATAAAATTTCATGCATTTGTTTTGGAGAATTTAGATTAAAATCAATTCCTATGCTTTTTATTATTTCGTTTTCGATTGCTTCTAATTCTTTTCCAAGTTCTTTTCCATATTCTTTTAAATATTCTTTATCAAGGTAAATTCCATTTTCTTCCATTTCTATAATCACCTTGTTAAAAGGCATTTCTATTTCGTGCATTAACTTGTCGAGTTTGTCTTCTTTTAATTTTTTGGTAAATATATTAAATAATCTAAATGTAATATCAGCATCTTCGGATGAATAGCTTGTTGCCATTTCTAAAGATATATTTGCGAAGTTGTCATTTTTTTGTATCACATCTTCATATTTAATGTTTTTATGCATTAAATATTTTTCTGCAAGAAAATCAAGCGATACTTTTGAGTTTGTGTCGATAAGGTATGCAGCAATCATTGTGTCAAAATAAGGTGGTATAGGGTTAAATCCATTGTTTTTAAGTATTTTATAGTCAAATTTATAATTTTGACCAATTATTTTTGGATTTGATTCAAAAAGATTGTTAAATTTTTGTATTATATAGTTTTTTTCTATGTAAATTTTTCCTTTGGCTTCGATTGGAATATAGTAACCTTCAAATTCTTTAAATGAAATAGAAATCCCAATTAATTTTGCTGTGTAAGTATCAAGCGAAGACGTTTCTGTGTCTATTGATATGTATTTAGCCTTTTTAAGGCTTTCTATTAAATCATCAAGCTCTATTTTTGTTGTTATTGAGCGGTATTTAACATTTTCTGTGTCAATTGTATTTATGTCATCTAAGCTGTTGGTAGTAGGTTCTTGCTTAAATAGACTTTTTTGGTCTGCATTTTCTTTTTCTTGTTTTAAGATATCCTTTTTATAAGTTTTTATTAGGGCAATTGCTGAGTGCTTTTCAAACAAAGATATTATCTCTTCGCTAAAATTTTTTAAGGCGAAGTTTTCAATTTCTGGAATTTTTAAATTTTCTTCAAGACTTACAAGTTCATAGCTTAAAAAAGCATTTTCTTTTTCTTTGATTAAAAGTTCTCGGTGTTTTTTATTTATTATTTCTAAATTTGAATATATCCCGTCTAAGGTTTTAAATTCTCTTAATAAATTTGCTGCTCCTTTTGCGCCAATGCCTTTTATTCCAGGTATATTGTCAGACCTGTCTCCAACAATAGCTAAATAATCTTTTATTTGAAAGCTATTTACTCCAAATTTTTTTGTTACGTACTCATTATCCATTTCAATAAAGCTGTTGTTTTCAATTTTAAGTATTTTTACGTACTCTGACATTGTTTGCAGCAAGTCTTTATCTGGAGAAATAATGTAAGTTAAATAGTTATTCTTTGCAGCCTTTTTGGCAAAACTAGCTAAAAGATCGTCAGCTTCGTAGCCTTCCATCTCAAAGATTGGTATTTTTGCCTTTAAAAGGCCTTCTTTTATCCATCCTATTTGAGGTATTAAATCGTCCGGAGGTAAATCTCTTGTTGCCTTGTAGCTTGGATATTTTTGTTTTCTAAAAGTTGGTACCTCTGAGTCAAAGGTGATAATCAAATGTTCAGGATTTTTTTCTTTTATTATGAAAAATAATGTTTTGAAAAAGCCAATAAATGCGTTTACATTTTCTCCTTGTGTGTTTAAAAGTGGATAATTTTTCATTACGTGATAATTTCTAAATATTATGTTTAGTGCATCAATTAGGTAAAGTTCTTTCATATTTTAATATCTAACATTATGGGTGAATTGTTTACTGCAAGGTTTTGGAGCTTTTTAATTTTTGGAATTTTTCTTTTTGCATTTGCAATTTGTTGTAAGATTTCACAACAAATTTGATATTTAATGTATATTTCTTCTTTTAGTAGATTAATTTCTTTAATTAAGTAATCAAAATTATCCAATTTTTGGTTTTTAAATTTTAACCATGCATTTATTGTTTTATAATAGTTTTTGATTGATTCTAATATTAAATCTTTCTTAGGATTGGTTATACTTAATATTTCTATTTCTTCTCTTTGCAATTCATTACTTTCTATTGTTAATATTAATTTCAATTCTTTTAATTCTAATAATAAATTTCTAAAATGTTTTTTTAAAATTTCATTAGCCGACAATATTGATTCCTAATTTACTTTGAGTAACATTATTACTTTGAGTAATATTATTTTCTTTTTTGCTTAATTTTTTCCAGGCAAAGCTTAATATTTGCAGTTGTTTTATGACATTGTCAATTTTGTGTATTTCTTTTTTCAAAAGAACATTTTCTAGCTCTTTATTTAGAAACAAGTATATTGAGAGTAAATTTGTAGAAATGTTTCCGCCTTGCTCAAAATTTAAGGTTGACATTAATTCAGTAATGATTTCTTGTGCATGAAAGATTTTTTCATTAGCTTTAACTGCATTTTGCCAATTTTCATCTTTTATAAGCTCTTTTGCAACTTTTAAATCCTGTATTGCTTTCTCATAAAGCATTATCAATATTGATAGGGGATTTGATGTGTTTACTTGTGTTTGTTTGTATATTTTTTCTTTTGCTATCAAAATTTCCTCTAATCCAAAAGTTTAATTTGCTCTATTATTTGTTCTTTTTTAAAAGGTTTTGTAATATATCCTCTAGCTCCAAGAGATAAAGCTTTTTGTATTAATTCTTGTTTTCCAATAGCTGTAACCATTAATATATTAACTTTTTTAAGCAATTTTTTATTAATTTCATACATTCTCTCAAGAGCTGTGATTCCATCCATTCCCATCATTGTTATATCGAGTGTTATTAAATCAATATTATTTTGTTTTTCAAATTCTTTAACAGCCTGAATGCCATCTTCGGCTTCTAAAAATTCTTTAAATCCCAATTGACTTAAGATTTTTATTAGGTTTTTTCTCATAAAAAGTGAGTCATCAGCTATTAAAGCTTTTTTGCTTTCTTCCAAACTAGCACTCCTTTTATCCATTCTAGCATATTAAAATATCTTTAACGACAATTAAAATATAATTCACATTTTTATAATATTGTCTTTTTGATTGATATTTTTCTTTAAAGATTATTTTAATTTGAACATAAATAAAATAGCATGTATTTTTGGTGGTATTTTACAGTTTGTATAGTAAAGTCGGTTTTTGCTTGTTAGAATTGTTTGATAAAATAATAAAGAATATGTTAAATTTTACCCTATGAGCAGCAAAGTACAGCAAGAAATTGCAGACTTGAAGAAGTTGATTAGAAAGTGGGATAAAGAATATTATGTCGATTCTTTGCCTAGTGTTGAAGATTTTGTATATGATAAGCATATTTTAAGGCTTCAAGAGCTAGAAAGTAAGTACCCTGAATATAAGACCTTAGATTCTCCTACTCTTAAATTTGGCAGCGATCTTTTAAATGATTTTAAAGAGGTTGAACATTCTGCACCTATATTAAGTCTTGATAAGGTTTATGATCTTGATTTGCTAAAATCATGGATAGATAAGATTGATTTTAATAATTCTTTTAACATTTCTGTTGAGCCAAAGATTGATGGATGTTCTATCGTTCTTTATTATAAAGATGGCGTTCTTGAAAAAGCTCTTACTAGAGGTAATGGAAAATTTGGTAATGATGTTACTATAAACGTTAGAACCATTAGATATATACCTTTATTTCTTGATGAAAAGGTTGATTTAGTATTAAGGGGTGAGGTTTATATTACTAAAGAAAATTTTTTGAAAATAAATAAATTTTTGGAAAAGCCTTATACGAATTCTAGAAATTTGGCTTCGGGAATACTTAGAAGGGTTGATAGTAGAGAAGTCGCTAATTTTCCTTTAAATATTTTCATTTATGATTTTTTGAATGCTGGATTAGAATTTAAAACCAATGATTTAGCTACTGCAAGACTTAAGAAATTGGGTTTTAAAGTCAATCCCTTGATTAGGTTTTTTGATCTAAAAAATTCAATTGGAGAAGTTTTAAATTACATAGCAGATATAACAAAAAAAAGAGATTCTTTTGAATATGAAATAGATGGTGTTGTTCTTAAGGTTAGTGATTTTGCTTTAAGAGAAAGATTGGGGTATACTGCACATCATCCCAAATGGGCAATGGCTTACAAATTTGAAGCGCTTTCGGGTTTTAGTAGGGTAAATAGCATTGTTGTTCAGGTTGGACGTAGTGGTAAAATTACTCCGGTTGCTAATATTGATAAAGTTTTTGTTTCAGGAGCTTTTATTACTAGTGCAACGTTACACAATCAAGATTATATAAGGTCTATTGGGTTGAATGTTGGTGATGTTGTTAAAGTTTCAAGAAGAGGAGATGTAATTCCTGCTGTTGAAATGGTGATAAATAAATTTTCAACAGGATTTTTCAAAGTTCCTGATAATTGCCCAGCTTGTAAAACGGCTGTAGTAAAAGAGGGGGCACATTTTTTTTGTCCAAATAATAATTGTCCTTCAGTAGCAGTTGAGAGAATAAAATATTTTTGTAGTAAAAATTGTATGGATATTGAAGGGTTTTCCGACAAGATAATTTCTTTTCTTTTTGAAAAAAAATTTATTTTTTCAGAAATTGATCTTTATACTTTTGATTTTTATAAGCTTCTTGAATTTAAAGGGTTTAAAGATAGAAAGATAAATAATTTGATAAATTCAATTGAAGCTAGCAAAAAAAAACCATTTAGTAAATTACTTCTTAGTATGGGAATTAAAGATTTAGGGGAAAATACAATAAGGTTGTTGTTTCTTAATAATTTAAATTCATTTTCAAAGCTTTTTAAGCTTTGTCAAGACAGATATTTTGCATTTTCAACATTGTTGAAAATTAAAGGCATAGGAGAAAAAATTGCTTTAAATATTATTGAAGCTTTTAATGATTCAGTAATGCTTAATAAGTTTAAATTTTTTGAAAATTTGGAATTTAAAATGGAAGAGGTTGTTGCGATTGATGGTGAGAATAAGTTATTGGCCGGTAAAAAGTTTTGCATTACTGGAACTTTTAATGGTTATTCCAGGTCTATTATTATTGATAAGCTAAAAAATAAAGGAGCAATTTTTAATACTTGTGTGACTGGGAGTTTAGATTTTCTTATTGTAGGAGAAAAAGCTGGATCAAAGCTTAAAAAAGCTTTGAGTTTAAATATAAAAATTATGTCTTTTGAAGACATAAAAAGTTACTTAGATTAGTTGGATAAAAGTGTTTATTTTTATTTAATTATTTTTATTTGCTTAAATTCAGGCTTTAGATTTTTATACATAATTCCTAGTTCGTGGATATTTTTGACTTCTATTAAGTTTCTAAAAAATTCTTCTTTATTTTTTAGAATAGGGTTAATGAAATATTTTTCAAATTTATATTTTGAGATTATTTCATGATTTTTTAAAGCCTCATTTAAATTGTTAGTGGGATCTATTTCAATATAGTATGTGTTTTCTTTTTTAAATGCAAATTGATCTCCCTTTTCTTTAAATTTATAATTATTAAGATATATGTCAGGGTAGATTTGAAAATCTGCTGTTTTTATCATAGTTGTTTTTGGGGTGCTTTTAGTATTTTCTTCTAGATCTCGGCTTTCTTTTTTTTCTATGGGCTTTAAATATTCCTTTTTTAATTTCTTATTTTCTTCTAAGTCGTCATTTTTACTTGTAATGCTTGGAGTGAAAGTTTCTTCATTTAAGGGTTTTTGATAAATTTCTTTTTTTTTAAAATTGTTTAATTCTTTTTGAAGTTTTAAAATAGTCTCTTCATTTTCCTTTATTTTATCTTCTAATTCTTTGAGTTTGTGTTTATCAGTTCTTATTTTTTTTTGATTTTCTTTGTTTATTGCTTCATTTGCGCTGATTTTTCTTTTTAGATCATTAATTATTCTTCCTATTGAAGATAAATTTTCCTCAATTTCTTCTAAGTTTTTATCTGAGTTATCTTTTTTTTTAAAATTCCTTAATTCTCTTTGCAAGTCTAAAATAGTGTTTTCATTCTCGTTGATTCTGTCTTCAAGTTCATCGATTTTTTTTTCATTAATAGCATAATATTTTTCGTTTTCATTAAGATTTTCTTTTAGATTGTTTATTATTCCTTCATTAGAAGGGTAATTGTCCTCATTTGTTKCTTCAATTTCATCATTATATTCATAATTGTCTTCAAAATCATCATCAGTTTCTTCTTCAATGTTTTCAATATTTATTTTTTCGTAATTTTCATCTTCTTTAGGCTTGATTTTTTTGTTAAGGAGCTTTTTTATTTCTACTATTTCGTTTTTTAATTTATTGGTTAAAATTTCATATTTTTTTGCTTTTTTTTCGATTGATTCTATTTTTTTATTTTCATTTTCCGATGTTTTTTGATTTTTGGTTTTTAAAAGCTTTTCTATGTTTTTAATTTTATTTTCATAATTTTCAATTACAGATTTTAGATCATTTTCGTCCATTCTTTTTTGGGGTAGTTTTTTGTCTCTTATATTTTCTGGCAATTTTAGATCTTTACCCTTTTTTGGGTCTTCATAAGAAACTATGTTTTTGTTTAAATGTTTTGAGGTATTTATTTGATCGCTTTTATTCCCAGAACTTTTAAATTCTTCACTTAAGTCTTCTAGAGGAATTTCAATGCTAGAGTAGCTTATTGTATTATTATTAGCCCCAAATAATGATATACATGAAAGTATTATAAAATACGTAAGGCTTCGATTTTTTGTTTTATTCATAAGGTCCTTGTTTTTATTCAGAAAACATCTATAATTTATAATGTTAGCATAATTTGTCCATTTATCAAAAGAGATAAAAATAGCCGGGGGCTATTTTTATTGACAAATAGTGCTGTTTTCAAATTAGTTTTAAGTGAATTTTTTATTAATTTATTTTAAGATTGTTGCATGTATTGGGTAGGGTCGGATGTTTTTGAGGTTTTATTTTTTAATCCTTTTTATTTATGCAATGTTAGGTTTTTACTAATTTAATTTTTTTGTTTGGTGGAGTTTTTGAGTTTAACAAATGTGGATGCGCATGAATTTTGGGCTTTGCCAGTTTGCTGCAATGTTAAAGATTCTTTTATTGAAGATTTTAGTTTTGTAGATGAACATGTAAATTCAATTTTTAGCATCAGTTATAAAGATAATATAACTTTAAAGTTTAGAGATTTTGTTGATTCTAATGAATTTAACTTGAAGCTTTTTGACAATAAAATAAGCTTTGAAGGTCAAATTCCTTTGGTTTTGTATTCAGACAATTTGGATTATTTACTAAAAGCAGAAAAAAGTGTTCTTTTTAATCTAAGAGTTGGTGATGCGAATAGTAGTTATTCTTCTGGATTTACAAAGAAAGAGTCTGGAACTTGCAATGTTTTGAATGCTTGTTATGAATTTAGCGATTACAATAGTTTTTCAGATGATTTTATTTTAGTTAAAATATTTTTTGATTCTGAAAATTTAATTATTGATGCTAATGTAGACAATATTTCTTTTTTAAAATTTTTTATTAGTGAAAATTTTGGTGTAAGTAAAGACAAAATAAAAATAAATTCTCTTGATAATTACTGGTCTAGCTCTATTTTCCCTATTTCTTTTAATGCAATTTTACAAGGCATTGTAATTTCAAAAAAGATTAATAAAAGGGTTAATATTGTTTACTACAAAAGACATTTTGGAATTTTAGATAATTTAAATTTAACTTTTTCAGTTTCTAATTGTTTAGTGGCGGATAATAAGCTCTCAAAAATTATTTTAGAAATTATAATAAATAGACCTTTAAATTTTTTATATAAGTTTTATTTTAAATTTATTAATAATATTTTCAAAAATTTGTTTTTTGATGGGTTTTTAGAAATTTTTTTTGTTGAGAATAAAAGCGATTTTATCTTTTTTTATGACAATCTTTTGGCATTTGAGACTTCTGTTTATAATTTTATTTATTCCAATTTTTATAATCTTGCTTTGTCGATGTCTTGTGAGCCAATAGGTTATTTGCTTACACAGATTAAAGGTGATTATGCTAGTTTTTTAAAAATTTTTAAAAAACTAGATTTAAAAAATTCTTTAATAAAGAAATCTGCCGTTTTAAGTGTTAATAAGGATTATGACATTTTTGATACTAGTCGAAGGGGAGTTGGTTTTGCTTATTTGAATTCAAGTGCTTATTTTTTAAGCGAAGAGCAATATGTTGTTGCTTTCTTATACAAGGATGGATTAAATGTATTTTTGCCCTACAGTATTATTGACAACAATTTAAGCAATTATTTGAAAAATAGTTTGGCTAAAACACTGGGCTTGCCTTATAGCAGTGTAAATTTTTTGATAGGCGAGAGTGTATTAGATTTTGGTAATTTTTATAACCTTCTTTTTAAAGATCCTTATTTAATTGAAAAAGCAATTTTAAGTATTAAGGACAATTTTTCTTCTTTGATAGATTCAGATTTTATAAATGAATATCCTGTAGTTTTTAAGGAAAAAATAGCTATTAGCGATGTTAATGATTGTGTGCTTGGGTGTTCTGTTGAGCTTAAATTTGAATTTTATTCTCTTAGCGCTGTTTTTAGCAATGTGAGCTTTTTTGTAGAACAAGGCAAATTTACTAAGCTTAAGTTAAATAACAAGAGAATTCGCACAATATTTGGATTAGCGGTTGATTATGTATTTTGTCGTGCTAATGTAAGTTGCGATATTAAAGATTGTTTAAGCTTAGAGTTTATTGAAGATGGCGAGTTTATTTTTTCTTTTAGAAGTGTTTTTATTGTTTCTGTTTCTGCAATTCGAACTGCTTTGATTCAGGTATTTGATTTTAATGCAAGCAAAACGCCCCTTGATTTTGAAGAAATTTTAAATAGTTGGAGTATAAAAATTGACATTAATTAATTTCAACTTAAATGGAGAGAGTATTTCAAAAAAGATTAGTCTTTCTTTGGGGACCAGAAATCTTTTGGATTCTATTTTTTTTGCTAAGAGCAATAGTTTGGAGTACATTGTTAATAACAGATTTTTTTTAATTTTATTGGATTTCAAACTTGTTTATTCTGATTTAATTCCCGCTTTTATTTTAAATGGTCGGAATGTAGTTACCCTTGAAGGACTTAAGAAAAAAAGTTTTTATAAGCACATGCAAAAGATTTTATTAGAAGACGATTTTAATTTTTGTAGCAATTGTTTTGAATCTAATATTTTGCTGTTTTATTACTTTTTGGAAAACGAGATTGTAAGCAAATCAGATATTTTAGGCTATAGAAAGTCATTAAAATGTAATTGTATGGATGTTAATACTTTTTTATCTCTTTATTTGAAAGCTGAAGAATTGTATAGAAAAAATGGCTAATGTTAAGGTTTATTATCCTGAAAGTTTTAATATACTATCTAATTTATTTAACAAAAATTTAAATAATTATATCATTTATAATGAGCTGGATTTTAAAAAAAATCCTGATTTGTTTAATAGAGAAACACCCATTGATAATTTTTTTATTGTTGGTAATTTTGAAAAATTTAATAAGGTATCTTTAAGGGGTAATTTTCTTGAGATGGGGCCTTGTGTGACTTACAACGAGATACTTCGGATTGGTAAGAAAAATATTCCAAGTTTGTTTTATGAATTTATTTCAAAATTTAATGATAAAATATATTTAAATAGTATTAACCTTGCAAATGGGTTTTATTATAAAAACACCGTTTTTGATATTTATCCTTTGTTGATAAGTCTTGATGCTCAAATTGAGTTTAAAAATGTTTTAACCAAAAAAACTTATGTTTTTAGTGCTTATAATTTAAATAGAGCTGAATATATTGCAAATCGAAACACTGTTCTTATTACTAAATTTAAATTTCCAATGATGAATTTATGGAACAGAAGCTTTTATCATAAAATATTTTTCAATACTTTGTCTTTTGACATTTTAGAAGAATCGGACATTATTTTTATATGTATTCTTTTAAACATAAAAAGAGACATTATAAATGATTTTTTGTTAAAGATATTTTATGATGACAAGGTGATAGTCATAAAGGATTTCCAGATTTTACTTTTAAACAAATCTTTGCCGCTTTCATTTTCTGAGATAGAAAATTCTCTTAAAATGTTGGATAAAAATATAAGAGATTCTAAAAATTTCAACATAGGAGAGAGAAATTTAAAGCTAATAAAGAATTTTTATTTAGACATATTAATGAGTTTTAATTTTTAATTGTTAGAATAAGTTTAATTACTATCTTTATTATGCTATATTTCTTATGTAAAGGGAATATATAATTTATTTTTATGTATTATAATGTAAAAAGTTAATCAAAAAAAACAATATTCATAATGAGGGGTTTCTGTACTTATGGTAAAAAAAGAAGCAATTATTAAGGCTGTAAACGGTTTGCATGTTAGGCCTGCATCAACTTTTGTAAAAAAAGCTAAAGAGTATTCTAGCGAGATAACAATAGAATCTGATGGAAAGTCTGTTAGCGGAAAAAGTTTGTTCAGGCTTCAAACTTTGGAATTATCATCAGGTAAAAAGCTTTTGATATGTGCTGAGGGTGAGGATGAAGAGATTGCTGCTTCAGAGCTTGCAGAGCTTATCGAATCTTTTAAGGAATGAATTTTAGAAGGATTTAAGTTATGACTTTATCGGGCAAAAGAATATCCAAAGGGATAGGCATTGGGGAAGTTCTTTGTATTAGGAAAAATTTTGATAAAATTATAAGTAGAGAAAAAATAGACTTTTCTCAGGTTGATAGCGAGATATCAAAATTCAATAAAGCGAAGTCAAAAGCAATTGAAGCGCTTAGGGATCTTGAGAGAAAAGCTATGCTTCAATTTGGAGATGATAAAAAAGGTATTTTTGAAGGTCAGGTGTTGATCGTTGAAGACGATGAACTTGATGAGCTTGTTATTGAGCTTATTGTAAAGGAAAATTATAGCGCTGCTTATTCTATTTATTTAGCGTTTGAAAATTTGGTTAAAAGTGTAGAAGATTATAAAGATCCTTATTTAAAAGAAAGAGCGTCTGATTATAAGGACATTAGAAATAGATTAATTTCTATCATTTTAGGCCAAGTATCCGATTTTTCTGAGATTAATAAAGATATTATTCTTGTTACCGAGGAATTAACCCCATCTGATACCATGCAATTTGACTTAAATTATGTTAAAGGGTTTTTAACTGCTGTTGGAGGAGAAACCTCTCATGCTGCTATTTTAGCAAGAACAATGGGGCTTCCAGCGCTTGTTATGACTTTGTCAGATATTGATGCGTTAAAGGATGGTGATAAAATAGTAATTGATGCAATGTCTTCTATTGTTATTAAAAATCCTTCTTCTGATGAGATTAATCTTTATGAAGGTAAGATTTTGCGACAAGTAGAGTTAGAAAAAGAGCTTTTTTCTTTAAAAGATAAAGATGCTGAAACAAAAGATGGCACAAAGGTGTTTTTAAAGGCAAATATTGGAACACCTGTTGATATTACCTATGTTAATAAATATGGTGTTGAGGGAATAGGTCTTTTTAGAACAGAGTTCTTATATATGAGATCTTTACAACCTCCAACAGAAGATGAGCAGTTTGAAACTTATAAGAGAGTTATAGAAACAATGGAAAAGAAAGGGGTTGTTACGATTCGTACTCTTGATGTTGGTGGTGATAAAGAAATTCCTTATCTTAATTTTAAGAAAGAGGAAAATCCCTTTTTGGGCTTTCGGGCACTTAGGATGTATAAGGAATATGAGGAATTAATCCAGGCGCAGTTTAATGCTATTTTTAGGGCCAGTCATTATGGTAAGATAAGGGTAATGGTTCCTATGCTTACCATATATGAAGAGATCGAAACGATAGAATATTTTGTTAATAATGCAAAAATCAACTTAAAGTCTAGAGGCTTGCCTTTTGATGAAAATTTGGAAGTGGGTTGCATGATAGAAGTCCCTTCTGCAGCTTTAATTTCCTCTAAACTTGCCAATAAATTGAAATTTTTTAGCATAGGGACTAACGATTTAACCCAATATGTTTTAGCTGTTGATCGTGGTAATCAAAAGATATCAAATTTATATGACAAGTATAATCCTGCTGTGTTGAAATTAATCAAAAAGGTTCTTGATGATGGGGTTAGTTCTGGAATTGATGTGTCTGTTTGTGGTGAGCTTGGAGGAGATGATGCTGGAGCACTGCTTCTTGTAGGCCTTGGGTTTAGGTCTTTAAGCATGATTCCTAGTGCTACGCTTAGAATTAAATATTTGCTTAAAAAGTATACAATAATGGAATTAGAAGAATTGGCAAATAAGGTTTTAAATAGTGATTCCAAGCAAGAAACTTTAAGTTATTTTGATAAATTTATAGGAGATTAGTTATGGGGTTTTTAGATTTTTTTAAAAAAACCGCTACATTGGATTTGATTGCTCCGATTAGTGGAAAAGTTATGTCAATTGATAAGGTTCCCGATGAAGCTTTTGCTGAAAAAATAGTTGGCGATGGAATTGCAATTCTTCCAACAAGCAATGAGTTGTTGGCGCCTTGTGATGGGAAAATAGGTAAAATTTTTAAAACCAATCATGCCTTTAGCCTTGAAACTAAAGAGGGCGTTGAAATTTTTGTCCATTTTGGAATTAATACTCTTAATTTAAATGGTAAGGGTTTTACAAGAGTTGCTGAAGAGGGCATTAATGTTAAACAAGGTGAAGTTATTATTAGGCTTGATCTTGAATATTTAAAAGAGCATTCAGAATCCGTTATTACTCCGGTTGTTATTGCAAATTCTGATGAAGTTTCAAGTATAGAATATTCTTTTGGAAGGCTTGAAAATGATTCTGAATATATTTTATCATCTTCAACTGTCTTGACAGAAGAAATTAGGCATAAAATATCTCAAACAAAGCCTGTTATAGCGGGCAAAGATTTGGTGTTGCGAGTTAAAAAGTAAAAAGAGAGAGCTTAAAACTCTCTCTTTTTACTTTTAATTATAAGAAGTCTTTTTCTATAAATTCGTTTATTATATTTATAAATTTTCCTGGATTTTTGCTGGGCATTCCTGAAGTTAACATAGCTTCTTCAAAAAGGAGAATGCTTATTTTTTCTAATTTTTCAGGCTCTAGATTTTTTAAATTTTGGACTATTTTATTATTAGGGTTTAATTCAAGTATTGGTTTTATTTCTTTTACTTCTTGTCCCATTGACAGCATGATTTTTTGCATTTGGTAAGTTGGATCATTGCTATCAATTATTATTGCTGAAGGCTCTTTTATCAATGTTGCTGATAGATTGACTTCTTTTATATGATCCTTGAGGATTTCTTTTACTTTTGTAAGGGTATCTTTGAATTCTTCTTCAATTTTTTTGAAATTTTCATCTTTTAATTCATTGCTGGTTTCGTTTTTATTTATTGCCTTTAGTTTTAATCCTTCGTATTCTGGAATTAGATTTAAAATAGCTTCATCGAGTTCATCGTCCATGATTAAGATTTCAAATCCTTTTTCTTTATAAGCAGCTACTATTGGGTTTTCTTTTAATATATTTTCTTTACCGCCTGTTATGTAGTAAATGCTTTTTTGACTCTCATTCATTCTTTCTTTATACTCTTTAAAAGACACAAACCCATCTACACTTGAGGATTTAAACCTTATTAATGATATAAGCTTTTCTCTGTTTTCAAAGTCAGAATAAACACCTTCTTTAATGCATCTCCCAAATTCTTTAGAAAACTCTGAAAATTTTTCAGGATTTTTTTTACTTAGCTTTTCAAGCTCGCTTAGTATTTTTTTTACAGAAGATGATTTTATTTTAGACAAAATTTTATTTTGCTGTAAAATTTCTCTACTTACATTGAGTGGCAAATCTTGGCAGTCTATAATTCCTTTTATAAATCTTAGATAGTTTGGAAGCAAGCTGCCTTCAGAATCTGTAATAAAGATTCTATTTATAAATAGCTTTACCCCAGGCTTAGTGTTTGGGTAATATAAATCATAGGGAGCTTTGCTTGGGACGTAAAATAAATTAGTATATTCCAAATTTCCTTCGGCTTTTGTATGAATATGCATTAATGGATTTTCATAATCAAAGGTTGTATTTTTATAAAATTCATTGTATTCTTCTGCTTTAATTTCGCTTTTATTTTTTGTCCAAAGAGCAGTAGTTTCATTTAATTTTTCTTCTTTTTCTTCTATTCCCTCTTGTTTCCCGTCCTTCATTATAGGTTCGCTGTATTTAATATAAATGGGATAATTTATGTGATTTGAATATTTTTTGATAATTTCTTGAATTTTCCATTTATTAGCATATTCAAGGCCTTCTTTATTAAGATATAACTTTATTTCTGTACCTGACTCTTCTTTTTTTGCTTTTTCTATTTCATATCCTGTTTTGCCGTCGCTAGACCAAATATATGCGTCGCTTTCTAATGCTTTTTTTGATGTAACTTCTACTTTTTCTGATACTATGAATGCGCTGTAAAATCCAACTCCAAACTGGCCAATTAGGCTTGCAGATTTTTTTTCATCTTGTTTTAAATTGTTAATAAATTCTTTAGTTCCTGATTTTGCAATTACGCCAAGATGATTAGTTAAATCTTGTTCATCCATTCCGATTCCATTATCTTTAATTAGGATGCTTTTATCATCAAACGATATTTCTATTTTTGGTTCTAGAGCAATGTTTTTGAATTTTTCGTTTGTCAAGCTTAAAAACTTGAGTTTATCAATGGCGTCAGACGCATTTGATATCAATTCTCTTAAAAATATTTCTTTATGGGAGTAAAGAGAGTGGATGATTAAATAAAGCAAATCATTTACTTCTGTATCAAATTGTTTTTTCATGCAACTTTTCCTTTTCAATTTAATCTTTACTTTTTTTATAATATAACATAATCTAAAAATAATAAATAAAGCAATTTGTTTAAAATAGAAAATTAGAATCAAGGAGAATGCAATGGATGTAGGAATTTATGGACTTGGTGTTATGGGTAGTAATTTAGCTCTAAATATTGCTGATAACGGTTTTAATGTTTCTGTTTACAATAGAGATAATGAAAAAACTGAAATTTTTGTTAAACAAAATTCTCATAAAAAGATAAATGGTTTTAAAGATATTGAATCTTTTGTTAAAAGCTTAAAAACTCCAAAAAAAATCATCTTAATGGTGACAAGCTCTGCTATAGAAAAGGTTATTGAGCAAATTTTACCCTTTATGAATAAATCAGACATAATTATTGATGGTGGAAATTCTCATTATAAGAGCACAATGAGATTGGAAAAAGAATTGTTTGCTAAAGACATTTATTTTGTAGGACTTGGAATTTCTGGAGGGGAGAGAGGAGCAAGATTTGGTCCTGCGCTAATGTATGGAGGAAGTAAATCAGCCTATGAAATTCTTGAGCCCATGTTAAATAAAATTGCAGCTAAAACTAAAAATAATGATATTTGTTCGACTTATATTGGGGAGAACGGTTCTGGGCACTATGTTAAAATGATACATAATGGAGTGGAATACGCTGATATGCAGCTTATCAGCGAGGTTTATTTTTTCATGAAAAAAGCTTTCAATTTAGATAATTTGAAAATTTCTGAAGTTTTTGAAAAATGGAATGAAGGCGATCTTTCAGGGTATTTACTAGAAATAACTTCTAAGATTCTTAAATATAAAGAAAATAATGAATATTTAGTTGATAAGATTTTAGATATTGCAAATCAAAAAGGCACTGGTGTTTGGACAGCTATTGATGCTCTTGAATCTGGTGTGCCTGTAAATTTAATTGTTGAATCTGTTTTTTCAAGATTTATGTCGGGGTTAAAACACGAAAGGATTATTGCTAGCGATTTACTTAAGATGGATACTTCTTCTTTTGAGTTTGAGCTTAGTGATTGGATTTTAGATCTTTATTATGCTCTTTTAGTTTCAAAAATAGTAGCTTATGCTCAAGGTTTTATGATGCTTAAGACCGCGTCTGTGAATTATGGTTGGGATTTGAATTTAGGTAAAATTTCTTTGGTTTGGAGAGAAGGCTGTATTATTCGTAGCAGTTTTTTAGATAAAATTAAATTGGCTTATGATAAAAATCCTCATCTTATTAATTTGCTTTTTGATGATTATTTTTTAGATTTACTAAAAAATAATCACAAATCTTTAAGAAGAATAATTTCAAAGGCTAGTGAAATTGGGATTCCTTTGCCAGCATTTTATGCCAGCCTTTCGTTTTTAGATTCTTATTCTACTAATTATCTGCCTTCTAATCTAATTCAAGCACAAAGAGATTTTTTTGGTGCTCATTCTTTTGAAAGATTAGACTCAAAACGAGGTGAATTTTTTCATAGCGCTTGGCAATAAATTTAATAAATTAGAATGAATTGGTGTTAAAAGATATAGTACTTAGCAAATATTCCCCCAGCAAAGTTTGATTTTATGCCCGAATAGGTTCTATGTTGAGCAAGAGACCTTGTATTTGAGATGAATTCTATTGAAGGTGCTATTTTCATACCTATTTCTAAATTTTCTGTAATGTCGTAAAAAATAACCAATGGAATTCTCATTCCAAATCCTAATTCTACATTTATTAATTTAGATGTGTGAGACGATATGCTTATATTTCCTCCTATTCCAATTCCTAAATTTAAATTTTTTATCAAAGATATTGTAAAAATGAAATCAAGTGCTGCTATTGCTAATAAATTAAAATCATAAAATTTTGATTCAAGTTTGGGGCCTGATAGATTTATTCCATTACTACCACCATAGCCAATTTCAAAATCAATGAAAGGAAATGACATTATTAAGTTAATAATTGGATTTCCAATGCTTGCTCCAAAGCCAATTCCTCTATTTAAATATGAATCTTTTGTAAAACCATTTGTAGATATGTTTGCAATCATGATAAACAATATAAAAATTTTTTTCACCGTTGTCTCCCAAATTTTGTCTTATTATTATATTTTATTTTTGAATTTTAAAACAATAAAAACAAGACCTTGCCCTTAAAATCTTATGTTTAAGTTTTTGGGAGCTCGGTTTGATTTTTCAACAATTGTTCTTTTTTAAAACTTTTTAAAAAAGAATTTTATTATTAAGTAAACCAGAATCTTAGTCCCAATCCTGCGAATACTTCCCATCTAAATCCAACGCCATTACTCCAAACATTCATTCCAAGTCCGGGTGCTATTCGTAAAAATATGTCGAATTTCTTCCTAAATACTGCAATATTTAAGGCCAAAGGCAATCTTGCTCCAATGCTCATTGGTCCTGAGCCTGACTTACTGCCTCCAAATCTTGAAAACCATATTGTTCCATATCCCCCTGCGCCAACTGAAAAATCCAAAATATTAGCAGCTCCCGGGAATGTGTATATGTAGAAAATATAGTCTAATGCTATAAATAATGTTTTCCAGTCTGAAAACAAATTATTTACTCCGCTGTAAAGACCAATGTCAAGATCAAAGTTTCCTATATTAATCTGTAGAGCAATTGGTAATGGAAGTATAATTCCTGCTCCAAATTTACCCCTTGCAGATTCTTTTGAATTAGAAAATCCTGAGATTGGGGCTAATAAAATAATAATTGTCATAATAATTATTTTTGTTCTCATTGCTTTATTATCTCCTAAGTATAGCATTCTAGCCTTTAAAAGAATTTTAGTCCAATAATTTTTTTTATCTAAAAAGTGAAAACTATATCTTAAGAGAGCCTTTTATTCCAATAGAAAAGTTACCTTTTATTGGAAATATTAAATTTCCGTTAGGCATTTGGCCAATAAAAATTGATGGTGTTGTTTTTATTATAATTTCAATAATGTCATAATAAGCTTCATATATTATTCCCAAGGGCAAACCCACTCCGATTTTATAGGTAATCCCAGAAGAAACATTTGTTAAATCTGAGCTTGTAATTTTGCCTATTTCAAAAAATAGGCTAGATCCCAAGAAAAAGATAAAATTTGAATCTTTAAATTTTAAATTTAAAAATATATAGTCACAATATATTTTAAATAACAATGCTATTGGTGATTTTGGAAAAAATTCCGAGACACTCAATATTGTTACCCCTACTCCAATATCAAAGTTATTAATGCTGAATTCTATTGCAGTAGGGTAAGGTAGAATAAAACCAAATTTTATTTTAGTTTTTGCTTTTAAGCTTTCTATTTTTGGATCAGTTGTACTGTTTTGTCCAGTTATATTGTTTTTAGATTTTTCGTTTGTAAAAATATTTTCAACATTGAAAAATAATGTGATAATAATTATTAATAATCTGATTAGTTTGTTTTTACTTTGCATTGTTAACTTTTTTATATTAAATTTAATTTAACCTACAACTTTCTACCTTAAATTATAAGATAGAATTCTGTTAAAATTATGTTTTTTATTGTTTTTGGTAAATTAAATTTTATTAACTTCTAATTTGTATTTATCAATATATGAGGTAATATTAATCTTGATATTAGCATTCTATTTGCGATTTAAATTACATTCAAAGGGGCGTTTATGAGCACAGATTCAGATGTGCAAGATTCTTTAAGTCAGTATCTTTTATTTAGTTTGGACGAACTTTATGCTATTGAGATTAAATATGTTGTTGAGGTTTTAGAATATACTAAGATATCAAAAATCCCAAGGACTCCCAATTACATGGCAGGAATAATAAATAATAGGGGCAAAATCGTTCCAATAATTGATATTCGAAAACAATTTGGAATGAGCGATCGTGCTGTTGATGAGGATGATAAAAAGAGGAATAAGGGAGTTAACATTTCAAATATTATTATATTGAATTTGGTTTACGAGGGGGATGAATTTAATCTTGGAATTTTAGTAGATTATGTCAATGAAGTTCTTGAATTAGATCCATTTAGTATTGATGATGCTCCTAAGATTGGATCAGGGTTTAATTCAAAATTTATTTCAGGAATTGGCAAGAGTAATGATAAGTTTATTATTATTTTAAATGTAGAAAATTTGTTTGACGTTAGAGAGCTTTCTAAATTTAGAAATACAACAATATATGATCCTGAATATCAGCAGCAATAGGAGTTTTTAGTCATGATTTATAGGCCTGAAGGAGAGCTTGTAATAAATAGTATTTTTAAGGTAAAAGAAGATTTGTTGCATATTTTTAAGAAAATGAAAGAAGGGGATACTCTTATTATTGACCTTTCAAATGTTGAAAAAATAGATATTACTTTTATACAAATTTTGTATGCATCTAATAAATATGCTAAGAATAGAAATTTGTTTGTAAAAATTGAGTATCCATCCGATGAGGTTTTAAGTTCATTAATATATGGCGGGTTTTTAGTAGATATTGAAGATGTTGATAGCTTTGATTTAGGACTTAATTTAGTTGGATTTTAGATTTAAGGAAAGCTTATGGATAGTAGTGATGTTATTGATAAATTTAAGAATTCCTTTAAGGAAGAATCAATAGAAAATATTTCAGATATTGAGCAAGCGCTTCTTAATCTTGAGGTAAGCTCAGATCAAGATATTGTTAATTCTATTTTTAGAAATTTACATACCATAAAGGGAAGTTCTGGTATGTTTGGCTTTAATTTTACAGCATCGCTTGTCCACGAAATAGAAACAGTTCTTGATGTTGTAAAAAATGGTAAGGCTGCTTTTAATCAGGCGGCTATTGATGCTACCTTAATGTCTGTTGATTTTATTAGAGAGCTTATTGAAGGCGATGAAGTAATTTCTGAGATCGACTTTGATAAGCGTAAACAGTTTTTGGTAAATGAAATTAGAAAGGTTCTTGATATTTCTAATGATGTTAAGGGAGCTTTTCAAGAAGCTTTAGAAAATGATTTTTCAAAGTCTGATAACAGTTCGGTTTTGGAAGAGTCTGTTAAAGTAAATTCAGAGAATAAATTTGATGATGAGGCTTTGCAGTCTGAATTTAAGAGTTACAAAATTCTTTTTTCTCCGGCTAAGGGTATTTTGTTTCATGGGCACAAGCCTATAAATTTATTGAGCAAGTTGATTAATTTGGGTAGTGGTTATGTTAGGGCCAAAGTAGATAACATTCCTGATTTAGAGCTTATCTCTCCTGATAATGTTTATGTTGATTGGGAGATAAGGTTAGATACAGAAGAGAGTAGAGAGAGCATTGAAGATATTTTTACATTTTTAGATTCTCAATCAAAAATTGATATTCAAGAATTGGATAAATGTTTAGAGGCAAATGAAGGTGATAATGTAGAGTCTAAAAATTTTAATTTGTTGCACTTGGACAGAAACAGCAAAGACTTGACTAATTCTTCATTTGAAAAATCGGCATTTGTTGGGAAATCCTTTTTCAATGGAGATAAAAATAGATCTAATATTCAAGATGATACTGCTAGAAGCAAGGTTAATATTGCTAGTATTAAGGTGGATTCTAAAAAGCTTGATCATTTGGTAAATCTTGTTGGAGAACTTGTTACAATACAATCAAAACTTTCAAAAGAAGCTGAAAATAGGAATAGTAATATTTTAAATTCAATATCAGCAGAATTTTCTTTGCTTATTAATGAGCTTAGGGATTATACAACAGGGCTTAGAACAGTTCCTATTGAGATTTTGTTTGTAAAATTTCAAAGGATAGTAAAAGATCTATCTACTAGCCTTGGTAAGTCAATTCTTTATCATGCTTCTGGAGGCGACACTGTTCTTGACAAAAGTATTATTGAAAAGCTAAATGAACCTTTAGTTCATTTAATTCGCAACTCAATAGATCATGGAATTGAATCGGCTCAAGAGAGAGAAAGTTTAGGTAAAGATCCCAAAGGTATTATTAAGCTTTCAGCGTGTCAATCTGGGGATTCTGTTATTGTTATTATTGAGGATGACGGAAGAGGGCTTGATAAGAATAAAATACTTAAAAAAGCTATAGAGCGCAATATAATTTCTGATTCAGTTGCCAAAACCTTATCAGAGATTGATGTTTATAATTTGATTTTTGAGCCTGGATTTTCAACTGCAAGTTCTGTTACTGATATATCAGGTCGTGGAGTTGGCATGGATGTTGTCAAAAAACAGGTTGAATCTTTAAGGGGGCATGTTGTACTTGAAAGTGAATTTGGTAAATATACTAGAATCAAGTTAATTTTTCCATTGACTTTGGCTATTATTGAGGGTTGGCTTGTTAGAGTAAAAGATGAGCATTTTATTGTTCCTCTTTCTAATGTTGAATCTTGTTTAGAATCTAATAAGTTAATTTCTCAAATAGATGGAATTGAGACTAAAAGCAATGTAATGAATTATAGGGGCAGCATGATTAGTTATATTAGGCTTAGAGAGTTTTTTCAGGTTTCTAGCGAGAAGAGTTTAAGTGAGCAAGTTGTTGTTGTAAATACAAATAGTGGGAAAATGGGCATTGTGGTTGACGAAGTTTTGGGTCAACATCAAACTGTCATAAAGGCTTTGGGTAAAATTTATTCTCGAGTAGAAGGGGTTTCTGGAGCTACTATACTTGGTGATGGAAGTTTGGCTTTGGTTGTTGACATAGATGCAATAACTAAACTTATAAAATAAAGAAAATAGAAAATAGAAAATGCAGCTTTTTGGTTTTAAAGGTTAAAAATATTAAAATATAATAATGAAGATATTAGTAATTGATATTCAAGGTCTTATAAAGCAGGTTTTTGTTAGAGCTTTTTCTAAAGATAATGATGTTGAGATATTAAATGCTGGTTTTAATTCTTTAAATCTTATTAATGTATTTTTACAAAAGTTTCCAGATTTAGTTATTATTGATGAGAATACAGCAAGATCTAATTTTGGGAATTCTTTAAACAATGTCCTTAATAATATATCTCTTCCGGTTGTATTTATTGCTCAAAATGAAATGTTACCAAATTTTGGATGTCTTGAGCAAAGCAAGGAAAAGGTTAAATTAATAATAAATAAGCTTAATTTTAAGCTTACAGTTGATTTATTTCGCAGTAAGTATTTAGCTTTAATAAAGCTGGAGTTGAAAAATCTAGGCAAAAATAAATTAATATCTTCTTTTGAAGTTAAAAGGATTCAAGCACCCGATTTTTCTAGTAATTCTAAAGTAGAGCTGAGGGAAAATAATTTAAATGATTCAAGTATAAGAAAAAGTTATAGAGTTTCTGATGTTATTAATTTTGCTCCCAAAAATGATCCGGATGTTATTATTAAATATCAAGGCCTTATCAATAAGCACAAAACTGGTAAAATTATTGTTGTAGGCTCTTCAACGGGCGGTACAGAGGCTTTAAGAATTTTTTTAAGGTCTTTTAAAAAAGATTCTCCCCCAATTATTATTGTTCAGCATATGCCTGGAGGATTTACAAAATCTTTTGCAAAAAACCTAAACAATGAGTTTAATATTGATATTAAAGAAGCTGAGGATGGAGACATTCTTCGTCCAGGTCTTGTAATAATTGCTAATGGAAGTTATCATTTGATTGTAAAATATAGTAGCGGAAATTATTTTGTAAACCTATTAGATGGACCTCTTGTTAGTAGACATAAGCCTTCTGTGAATGTACTTTTTAGGTCTGCTGCAATGTATGCAGGCTCTAATGCTATTGGAGTTATCCTTACAGGTATGGGAGATGATGGTGCTGTTTGTATGCTTGAAATGAAAAAAAATGGCGCTTATACTATTGCCCAAGATCAAGAAACCTCTGTTGTTTTTGGTATGCCAATGGAAGCTATAAAAATAGGGGCTGTAGACAAAATCCTTCCTTTAAGCGAAATAGCAGATCATGTTCTAAGGAGATCTTAAAATGGATAATGACAATAATGGTTTTGATGCCAACGATTGTTTGGCAACCTTATTTCACAAACTTGAAGCTTTTGATGAAAGCACAAGGCATATTTATTCAAATTTAAGCAAATCAATTCCTAAATTAATAGAAAAAATTTCTAAAGATTCTAAGGATTTATCTTTTAGTATTGATTTGATTTCCAATCTTGATCTTGATAATGATTCTTCTTTGAATAATTTTATAGCCAAAATTATAGGAGCATTAGATGATTTTGTTGCTTACTTTAATTCTTCAACAACTTCTCTTGAATCTCAATTTAGCATAATACGGAGTAAGGTTAAAGATATAGAAATACTTGAAGATGTTATTGAAAGAATGAAAAAAAGCTCTCTTGATATGGAAATAATGTCTATTAATACGTTAACAGTTGCTATGAGAGCGGGTAAGGCTGGTGGAGCCTTTTCTTATATTACGAGTGAAATTAAGGTTTTAACCCAATCTATGATCAAACAGGCAGATCAACTTACAAGCAAGGGTCGCGAGGTTAAAATTGGTCTGGATAGAGCTAAAAATCAAGTATATGAAAGCAATACAGCTGAAAATAAAATTCTTGAAGAATTTAGAGATAATTTAATGAAAAAAATAGATGCTTTTTCAGATGGAATAGGAAGTGTCATTGCTCTTTATGATGATATTTTAAAAGTTTTATCTGAATTTAAGTTTAAACTTGTAAATTCTATTTCTTATCTTCAGTTTCAAGACAGGCTAACTCAATCTTTGCAACATTTAAATATTATGTATTCTAATATTGATGTTTTTAAATTTAGAGATATAAGTGAGATCCAAAAATTAAAAATTTTATCAGTTTTTACGGATACATCAAAAGTTATAGTAAAAGATGTTCTTGAAAAGCTTGAAAAAAATTATACTGTTTTTGAGAAATTTATTGATTCCTCTCTTAGTTCTATTCAAACCATTAACGATTTAAGGTCTGATAATTCTTTATACATAGATATTCCTAAAATAATAGAACAATTTTCTAGTATTTTGTCTGATCTGCTTAGAAGAATTGATGATGTTGAGAAGAATAATTCTAATTTTTTGAATTTATATTATGAACAGGTCAAGCTTATAAAATCATTAGAATTAATGTTTTCAAATATTTCAGCTATTTCTGCTAGGTTTCAAAATATTAATATAGCCTCAAAGATAGAAGTTGTCAAAAGATCTGAACTTAAAGCCATGGAGGGCAATATTTCAGAAATGTCTAAGATTATCAAAGAAATTGATTCTAACATTACCAAGGGAATAGAATTTTTGGATCAAATAATCTTTTTTCTTGAAAAAGTTGTTAAGGATTATGACAATAGATTTTATCTTGAAAAGAATTATTTTAATAAATTTAAAAAATTATTCATAGAAATTAAAAATGATATTCTTGACATTAAGAATATAGCTATTGATAATATTTTGTCTTATGAAGTTTTTTCAATTGAATTTATGGAAATATTTGAAGAGATTAAATTAGAAGTCTACAATGTTAGAAATTTAAAAAATTCTCTTTTAGATATAGATAACTTTTTAAGCAATATGGAAAGCAAAATAAATTTCAATCTTAATTTAGAATTATCTAAGGTTGGAATTCAATCTGTTGAGATTGAAGATAAAGAATTTGTTAATAGAATTGCTAATCGATTTACTTTATTTGTTCATAAAAAACACTTATTATCTTTGATAGAGGAAGCCGAGGATGTTCATTCCTTTGATGAGGGTAGTGTAATTTTGTTTTAATTTTTATATACTTTTTAGGAGGGTTTTAGGAGAAAATTAGATGAAAAAAAGAATTTTGGTTATTGATGACAATAGGGCAATAAGGCAAAGCGTTGCTTATATTTTAGAACAAAACGGTTTTGGAGTCTCAGAAGCAAAAGATGGTTTAGAAGGGGTTTTAAGGTTTAAAGAAGCAGTTGGGCAAGGAGATAAAGATTTTGACCTTGTTATTACAGATATCAACATGCCTAATTTAGACGGCATTGGGGTTATTAAGCAGATAAGAGAATTTGGCAGCTTTGTTCCTATACTTGTTCTTACCACTGAATCTGAGCAATCTAAGGTTGATGAGGGTCGTAAAGCGGGCGCTACTGGTTGGCTTGTTAAACCTTTTAATCCTGAAGCTTTAATGAAGACAATCTCAAAGATATTTTAAGTTTATATTTGCAATTAATTTGTAGACTTTAAAGTTTTATTATAATTAAAATGATTTTCAATATGTTATTTTAGAATAAGGACAACCTATTGAAAGAGGTGCTTTATCCTTATTTTAATAGTATTAAATTTTATTAATCATAAGGTTTATATTAAATTTTTATTAGTATAAACAAGTAATTTATGAAAGAAAATTTTTCTTAAAAGAAGCAATTATTTTATTAGTAATGCTTGATAATTTTGAAGCTTCTAAAAAAGCAATCAAAATACCGGTAGTCGGAGTCGAACCGACATGAAGTTGCCCTCACCAGATTTTGAGTCTGGCGCGTCTACCAATTCCGCCATACCGGCATTAACTTTTATTTTACTATAATAGTGCCAAAAAAATCATTATTTTTGTTAAAAACTTTTTCTAAGTTTTCAATATTATTTCCATTTACTATGTAAAGGGTAAGTCCAAGTTTTGAAGAGAGTTTTGTTGCTATTGGGTCAAAAGGTAAATTTAAGCCTGGATTCCACTTTTGGCCCACAATGTTTTGTAATTGTTTCCAATTTAATTTTTTAAAAGCTGTTGCGTTTTTAAATTTTTTTGGGTCTTTATCATAAACTTGATTTACGTTTGTTATATTTATGATATCTTTTTTATTAAATTTTTCTGCAAATTTTACGGCAATGTAATCTGTTGAGAATCCTGATTTCCATCCGGAAGCAATTAATATTTTTCCTTTAAAAGAAAAATTTTTTAAGGGATTAGTGACAATTTTGTCTTTACAAAAGGGATTCATTACTTTACTCAGAAATTCTGCGTTTAGTCTTGTTGATATTATTCCAATCTCATCAAGTTCATGAACTTTAAAATCAGGATTGATTTTTTTATAAGCATCTTGGTATTCTCTTGCAACTCTTCCTCCACCAACTATTAAAATGATTTTTCTTTTTTCATTTTCTAGTAGCCATTTAAAAACAAAGTTTTTAAAGTTTTTAATGAATTCTATGTTGATTTGGTTTGAATTTATTACTCCTCCTCCAAGACTTATTATTTCAAGCATTCAAGCTCCTTATTTGGGTTGATGTTTTTTAAATTTTTTACTTTTAATAATATAGCAATTTCTGCTAAACTTTTCATTAAAATAAGTTTGAAACAATACAAACTTGTTAATTATATATTACAATTTAATTGTTATGCAAAAAATTAAAAGAATTTGTTGTGAAGTGTTTTAGCGTTGATTTTGCTTAGCAGTTTTTATTTTGGAGGATATTGTGCATAAGTATAAAGTTTCTGTTATTATTTGTTTTTTTAATTCGGCTGAAACTCTTGATGCAATGATAAAGGATGCTGTTAATCAAACATTAAAAGATAAAGAAATTATATTAATTGATGATGGTTCTTATGATGGTAGTTTAGAGATAGCAGAAAAATATGCCAATAAGTATAGCTTTATTAAGATTTTTAGTCAAAAAAATATGGGTCTTTCTGCTTCTAGAGACAAGGGACTTTCTGAGGCTCAAGGGGAATATGTTATTTATTGGGATGGTGATGATTCTGTAGAGAGCACCATGCTTGAAGTTCTATATAACAGAGCAAAAGCAGATAATTCTGATATTGTTTGTTCTCAATTTTATATTTATTTTCTTGCAATAAATGTAAAAAGAAAATCTCTACTTCCTTTTCCTAATTATCCATTAACAGGCAAGGAGGCGTTTAAAAATTTGCTTTTTACTGTTTATGCGACTTTTGGAAGGAAAAATTTTGTTGTTGGAACGTTATGGGATAAATTGATTAGACGGGAATTAATTTTAAAGAATAATATTCGTCAGCAAAATGTAGTATTTGAAGATATAGTTTTTGTTATGCAAATTTTTTTAAAAGCTTCTAAAGTTTCTTTTGTAAATAATTATTTTTATACTAATTTCCAAAGAATGGGAAGCATGAGTTCTTCTATTAGTGTTTTACATAAATCTAAATTATCTCTTAATACAATGGAAACTTTATTAAAAAGAGAAGGTATTTTTAACGAATGTCAAAATTTGTATAAAAAATTTTTCTTGCAATTTTATTATTTTATTTCTTTTAAGCAAATTTATATTATTAGTTGGAATATCTCTGATAAGCTTGTTTATAGGGCTTATAAAGAAAAGCTTATTTCTGTTCTTGATGAGATTAAAGGATTATCTGAATTTCAAGATTGTTATGAATATGCAAAAAGTTTTGGATTTAATGAAATTCAAATTTTACCTAGAATTATGCTAAAAATTTGGAATTTTAGCTCAAGACTTTATGTAAATTTTTCTATATTTATTTATAAGTTTTTCATAAAAAATTGAATTTATATTTTTGATTTAATTATTTTTTATGTTTTAACTTTTAATATATTAAGGAGTGTTTATGGCTATTGAGGCTGTTAATGTAAAATTTTCCTATAAGAGAAAAGAAGTCTATTCGGATTTAAATTTAAACATTGAGACCCCTCAAGCCTATTTGCTTCTTGGCAAAAATGGAGTTGGAAAAACAACTTTACTTAAACTTGTAAGTGGACTTTTGGAGCCCTTAAAAGGGAAAATTTTGTTTAACTCTTTAGCASCTTTTCCAAGAAATCCCTTGAATTTAGTGAATTTGTTTTTTATTCCTGAAGAATTTTCACTTCCCAGATTGTCTTTAGCCGAATACAGCAAGGCTTTATCTATATTTTATCCAAATTTCAATGAGGCAGATTTTAAAAAATATTTATCGGATTTTGATCTTGATATTTCTCTTGACTTATCTTCAGCTTCTTTTGGACAGAAGAAAAAAAGTATTATTGCATTCTCTCTAGCTGCAAATGTTTCTTGTTTATTGTTTGACGAGCCAACAAATAGTCTTGATATTGTTTCAAAAAATGTTTTTAGAAACATGCTTTCTAATTTAAAGGATAGAATCATTTTTATTACAGGCCACAATGTAAGAGATTTGGCAGGGGTTGTGGATTATTTAATCATTGTTGGGGAAAAGTCAATTCTTTTTTCCAATTCAGTATCTTATATTAATAAAAATTATAAGATTAAAATTATCAGCGAGCTGAATGGAAATGAATTATATTATGAAAAAAATAAGGATGGATTTAAGGCGCTTTATTTTGAGAGTAGCAATGGCGCTGAAGTTGTTGATATTGAGTTTTTCTTTTTATATGTTACTGAAAATAAAAAGAAGAGGTAATAAAAGATGTTTAGCTTAAAAAGATTTTTGAATTTATTTTATTTTGATTTTATTTACAATAAAAAATTCTATACTTTATTAATAATTCAAGTTTTAGGAATGATATTTATATCTTATTTGCTTGTTAGATTTTATTTTAATTTTTCAGCAACTGATTTTTTAAAATTTTTTGCTCCTAAAATTTTTATTTTAACCTTGATTATATCGATTTTTACCATGTGTGATTATTACAAAGTAATTCACGATCCGTTCAGAAATATTCTTTATTTATCTTTGCCTGTTTCAACTTTTGAGCATTATTTTTTCAATTTAATTAAATATTTATTTGCACTACCTTTAATTTTAATATTTATTTATTATTTAGGGGTTAATATTTTTTTATTCCTAGATAATGCATTCTTTTTAAGAGGCGAGGGTACTCCATTCTTAGAATTAAGATATTTTTATGATTTTTTATTTGTTCGTTATTTTAATTTTTTATCTATTTTTCCAATCTTTATGTTTTTTAGAATAACTTTTAAAACGCATCCTTTTGTTAAGGTTTTGATATTCTTTTTAGGGACCATTGTGTTATTGTTTTTTTCTACGTCTTTTCTTTATTTGGGTTTTAAATATGTGCCATGTTCTTCGGATTTAATTTTTTCTTTTGACAGATTTTTAGGCGACCTATTTTTTAAAATAGTTTATAGTTTGGGATTTTTTTTATATTTGGCTTCATATTTTAAGATAGTAGACTTTGGAAGTATTAGAAAAAAAAGCAATTTGTTTGCTATTCTTGGGTTTTTAGTTTTTTTGGCAATGTTTAATTATTACTATTTAACCAAAGGTTCATTATATTGTTTTGTTAATTATAATTAAAATAGTTTAAAAGATTTAAAACAATGGCTTAGAAATAGCTTTTTAGCTAAGCATTAATAATTTTTATTTTAATTTAATGTTTTTGTTTGTTTTAATGCAAGTATATTTTATTATGATTTGTGAATTCTTTTTAAGCATAAGCTTAATTGGATTGAAATTTAAAGTTTTAATTTTGGGGTATACATGAAAAAAAACTTAAAGATTTTAGTAATAACAGGAGGCGTGATCTCTGGAATTGGTAAAGGAGTTACATCGGCAAGTATTGCAAGGTTGTTTAGATATGATTTTAGAGTTACTCCAATTAAATGTGATGGGTATTTAAATACTGATCCTGGTACTATTAATCCTGTTGAGCACGGAGAAGTTTTTGTGCTTGATGATGGAGGAGAGGTTGATATGGACTTTGGTCATTACGAGAGGTTTTTAAATCTTAATGCCAAGTCTAGTTGGAACATTACAATGGGCAAAATATACAAAAAGATACTTGAAAATGAGCGAAAGGGTAAATATTTGGGAAGAACAGTTCAGCTTATTCCCCATGTTACTGATGAGATCAAATCTACAATTTTTCAGATTGCAAGTTCTGAGAATAGTGATATGTTGATAATTGAAATTGGTGGAACCGTAGGAGATATGGAAAATATTTTATTTATTGAGACAGTAAGACAAATAAGACAGGAGATTGGGAGTGGTAATATTTCTTTTATTCATTTAACATATGTGCCAAGTCCAGCTGGAATTAATGAGCAAAAATCTAAACCTACTCAACAAAGTGTTAAAACCTTAAATAAAGCAGGTATTTTCCCCGATTTAATTATTGCTAGAAGTTCACAAGTATTGACAGACCAAATCAGAAAAAAAGTGGCAATGTTTTGCAATGTTGAGAGCACTTCTATTATTGACAATGTTGATGTTTCTACTATTTATGAAATTCCTATATCTTTTTATAAGCAGGGTGTACATGAGATTTTAAGCTCTAAGTTAAATATTAAGGTTGATCCAAAAATAGAAGAGCTTTCAAAGCTTGTAGGAGTTATAAAATCTAATTTTTTTGTGCCTAAAAAAATTATTAATATTGCTATTTGTGGTAAATATGCTGAACTTGATGATTCTTATGCATCAATTAGAGAGTCTTTGGTTCATGTTGCAGCCCATTTGGATTTGCTTATTAAAAGCACTTTAATTGATTCTAATGATTTAAATGAGAGCTGTTTAAAAGAGTTTGACGGCATTATTGTTCCTGGCGGCTTTGGAGGCAAAGGATATGAAGGTAAAATTATGGCTATTAAATATGCTCGTGAGAATAATATTCCCTTTCTTGGAATTTGTCTTGGTTTGCAGCTTGCTGTAATAGAATTTGCTCGTAATGTTTGTGGAATACTTGATGCTGATACGGAGGAAAATTTAGCAAGAGACAAGCCCTTAAAAAGTCCTGTTATCCATTTACTTCCTGAGCAAAAGGGAATTAAAGATAAGGGCGCTACAATGAGGCTTGGTGGATATCCTGTGATTCTTAAAAAGAATACAATAGCTTTTAAACTTTATGGCCAAGATCGGATAATTGAAAGATTTAGACATAGGTATGAAGTCAATAATGATTATATAGATTTATTTGCAAAAAATGGGCTTATAGTATCTGGATTTTCAAGTGATTTTAAAATGGCAAAATTAATAGAAATTCCTGAAAATAAATTTTTCGTAGCTTGCCAGTTTCATCCAGAACTTATTACAAGAATAGAAAATCCAGCCAAGCTTTTTCTAGGATTAATTAAAGCTTGTATTTGAGTGTCTATTTGGTTTTTTAGTGAGTAGGCAGGTTTCCAAAATTAATGTTTGTAGTGTTCTCAAATTGCAATATTTTATAGCTTAAAAATAATTTAGAGAATATGGTTAGTAATATTATTGTTAAAAGGTCAAAAAAAGCATTAGCTATTGTTAAATTAAACGGTCTTTTTTCATAGATTATATCGTTTATTACTTTGGGTAAGCTAAAGGCAAGCCAAGTTATGCTAGATATTAGTATTGCAGATAATATATTATAATTTAAGTCTATTAAGCTTCCAAGAGAGTTGTTAGTAAGAGTTATTAGATTGTTGAATAAATTGATAAGAGCATTTATTAAAAAACTTTGTAATAAATGATTTAAAGCTAAAACAAAGATAACAATTATTTTATATTGTTTTTTTTCAGCATTTAATGTTTCGGTACTGGTAATTATTTTTTTTAATAATATTTTTCGGTATATTATTTCTAATAATATTTTAAATAAAGTCATGCTGACTATTAATATTAAATTAATATTTGAGAACATGAATTTGATTAACATAATTTTCCCTTTCATTTTCGGCAATGATTTAATTATAATTAGTATATAATAAAATATTTTGATTTCTTTAATAAAATTTGTATTTTATTATATTTATATAATAGCTTTAATTTTTGGCAATTTTTATCAGGAGGATTGAATGAAGGAAGAAGACATTAGAAAAACAATTTTAATGAAAAGGCTAGTTAAATATTTTTTTGATGAGCTTAAGTATAGAATGAAGATTCGTTGTCTTAGAATAAGCAATAAAGAGGTGAGCACTAAGTACATACTTCTCAATCTTTTTAGGAAAATTGCAAATCTTCCTTTTAATAAGCAATATGAAATAGAAGAGCAGTTTGCTCTTGAAGTTGGCGAGAGAGTTGTGCTTACAGATGCTGTTTTGATTAAAAGAATTGATCATGAACGATGTGTTATTGTTGGGATTGTTGAGGCAAAAACGGATCAAGTTGATCTTGATTATGAATTTAATAGATTTTTTCTTCAGGACAAAAAAATCAACGTTCTTTTTTGGCAACCCAAAAAAGTTATCCTCAAGCAAGATGATAAATTATTTACAGTAGAATCAGACGATATTTTTAATTTTGACAACGATTTTAACTTGCCAAAAGTTAAAGCTAAATTAGAAGAGTTTATTGATATTTTTTTATGTTTTTTTTCTTACAGAGATGTTCTTTTTGAGTATAATGAAGTTAGTGGGCGTTACTCTTGGGTAAAAAGAAAGTAAATTTAATTTAAAATTAGTTTTAAATTAAATTAAATTAAATTAAATGAGGAGAATGATTTGTATCTTTAGATGGTTTTATGGTTTAAGATGAAAGCTTAAATTTATTTCAAAGTAATTAATTTTTACCATTTAAATGTAAAAATATTTTTTGTTTATTGATGTATTTGATTTGATATTAAAAGTTGAAATAATGTGTCAAATTAAGTACTGGTGACCCTATTCAAAAAAAAGTTTTTATGATAGAATCCCTTTATGAAAAAATTTTCGTTTTTTAAAAAAAAGAAAAAAGCTGTTGATTTAAATCTTTTAAATGTTGTTGGTAATGACAAAAAAGATTTGAGTACTTACGAATATAAGGCTCCTGTTAAGGAAATGCTAAAGGGATTTTATCATACCAAAGCTTCCATTTCTACTTTAAAAGTAGGATTTGAGTCATTACAAAGGATTTTGTTTTCTGAAATAGAAGATTTTGATCAGATATTTTCTACTTTTGTTGAGATGACAAATAATGCTCGTAATCAGATAAGCGTTATTTTTAGTGATCTTGGTAAAAATAATAAGGAAAAATTAAATCAAATATCTTCTGTTATTGTTGGAATTCAAGGCAGCTTAGAAACAATAAGTAATTTTTTAGGTGCTACCAATATGATTTCTCTTAATGCAAAGCTTGAGGCTGCAAGAGCTAAAGAATATGGTAAAGGATTTTCTGTTGTTGCAGATGAGATCAAGCGACTTTCTGATCAGGCAAAAGGTGTTATGAATATGATTTCTGTAAAGGAAATTGAGGAGGTTTCTAAAGATTTGATTTCTCATAACCTTAAGGATTTGCAGATTGATATTGATAAGTTCTTTGCCGAGATTCTTGAACAGCTTAATTATCTTGAGAGCATATTTAAGCGCTTTTCAAGAAGTCAAGAGGAATTTTCTTCTTTGATTGAAAGTCTTGAGAGTATAGATGCTAATATGGCTTATTATTCAAGAAACTGTGATTCTTTGATTGGCTCTGATACTTTTATGCTGTCTAATGATGAATTTTTAAAAGAGCTAGAATTTATTATCTCAGACCAATTTTCTTGGATTAATAATTTGAGACTACTTGTTGAGGGGCAAAGGACAATATTCATTCAGACAGATGCTTCCAAGCATGGGTTTGGATTGTTTTATAAAGGATTGTCTCCCAAGAATGATGCTATCAGGCAGTTGTGGGAAGAAGTATACATTCCTTATTTAAATATTAATAAGTTTGCAGCTGAAATTTTGATTATATTTAGGGTAGAGAATCGTAGTGATAGCGGTTTAAGGCAAGCCAAAGATTTTTTGTCTCAAGCTGAGAGTTTATCTGAAGAAATTGTTAGAAAACTTGAGCACATTAAAAAGATGGTAATTGAATTGGATAATCAAGGAATTAGTATTTTTTCTTGATTATTTTGATAAGATTTGTTGCAATAATTTAAATTAGAGATTTAAAAATTATTATGACTTTTTTAATTTTTATTTATTTGATTAAGGTTTGTTAAAAATCAAGTTTTATTTTGATAAAATAATTTTAGGTATGAGTTTTAGGTCTAGGTTTATTCATCTTCATGTTCATTCAGATTATTCTCTTTTGGATGGAGCTGCAAAAATATCAGATATTATATCAAAAGCAAAAAAATGCAATATGTCGCATATTGCATTAACAGATCATGGCAATCTTTTTGGAGCTATTAAATTTTACAAAGAAGCTAAAAAAGCAGGAATTAAGCCAATAATTGGCATTGAAGCCTATATGGCAAAAACTTCTAAGTTTTTAAAAAAACAGGATGATCTTGGAAAAATGTCTTACCATTTAATTTTGCTTGCCAAGAATGAGTTGGGTTATAAAAACCTATTAAAGTTAACAAGTATTTCTTATCTTGAAGGGTTTTATTATCGTCCAAGGATAGATAAAGATGACCTTGAAAAATATTCAGAAGGTTTGATTTGTACTTCAGCTTGCATTGGGGGGCTCATTCCAAGACTTATTTTGGCCAATAGATTTGAAGATGCCAAGAATGAAATTCTTTGGTTTAAAAAAGTTTTTGGCAATGATTTTTATCTTGAGCTTCAAAGGCATGGTATTAAAGATCAAGACATTGTAAATGAAAGGCTGGTTAAGTATTCTAGAGAACTTGGAGTTCCTTTAACAGCAGCTAATGATTCTCATTATGTTAACAGAGAAGATGCAACTGCTCAAGACATCATTGTTTGTATTGGTACTGGTGCTAAGAAAAGCGATGAGAATAGATTAAAAATGGAAACCAATGAATTTTATATTAAATCTCAAGAGGAAATGTGTGAACTTTTTAATGATTTGCCCGAAGCTTTAGAAAATACTGTAAGGATTGCAGAAAAGTGTGATGACTTTAAAATAACTTTTCCAGGTCCTATTTTGCCTGATTATCAAATTCCTGTTGAATTTAATACTCTTGGTGAATATTTGGAACATCTCACACTTGAGGGGTTGAAATTTAGATATAAAAATTTGACAAGCAAAATAAAAGATAGAGCTTTTTATGAATTGAGCGTAATAATTGGAATGGGCTTTGAAGGCTATTTTTTGATTGTTTGGGATTTTATTAAATTTGCTCATGATAACGATATTCCTGTTGGAGCTGGGCGTGGTTCTGGTGCTGGTTCAATTGTGGCTTATGCTCTTAGGATTACTGATATTGATCCTTTAAAGTATAATTTGCTTTTTGAGAGATTTTTAAATCCTGAGCGTATTTCTATGCCTGATTTTGATATTGATTTTTGTTTTGAAGGCAGAGATGAGATTATAAAATATGTTACCAACAAATATGGAGAAGATAAGGTAGCTCAAATAATTACTTTTGGAACCTTAAAGCCTAAGGCTGTAGTTAAGGATGTGGCTAGGGTTTTAGATATTCCATTTGCTGAATCAAATGAACTTACTAAGTTTATTCCTGATGGTCCTAAAGTTTCTTTAAAAGAGGTTTTAGATGACAATTCTTTGAAAGAGTGTTTTACTAGCAAGCCTGTTTATAAAGAATTAATGAATGCCGCATTGGTTCTTGAGGGAATGAATAGACATGCTTCAACTCATGCTGCAGGAATTGTGATTTCTAAAACCCCTTTAACCGACTATGTGCCTCTTTATAAGGATTATAAGCAAGGTTCTGTTTCTACTCAATACACAATGGATTTGCTTGAAGAATGTGGGCTTGTTAAGATGGATTTTCTTGGTTTGAAAACATTGACGTTAATAAAAAATGCAGAAAATCTTATTAGAAGTGTAAATCCAGATTTTAAAATAAAAAATATTCCAGATAATGATGTTAAGACTTTTAATATGCTAGGAGAAGGAAGAAGTGCGTCTGTTTTTCAGTTTGAATCTGAAGGAATGCAGCAAATTCTAAAAGACGCAAAGCCCGATAGCATTGAAGATTTAATAGCTTTAAATGCTCTTTATAGGCCAGGTCCTATGCAATTTATTCCTCAATTTATTGCTGCTAAAAAAGGTGTTAAGAGAATTAAATATCCTCATCCCGATTTAAAGGAAGTTTTAAGACCAACTTATGGGGTTATTGTTTATCAAGAACAAGTAATGGAAGTTGCAAAAATAATTGGAGGCTTTTCTCTTGGCAAGGCCGATATTTTAAGACGTGCTATGGGTAAAAAGAAAGAAGACGAGATGAATGAAATGAAAGTCGACTTCTTAAGAGGCGCTATTGAGAAAGGATATGACAAAGAAATTGCTAGTGAAATTTTTGAACTTTTAAAGCCCTTTTCTGGGTATGGATTTAACAAATCGCATGCAGCGGCGTATTCTTTAATAGCATATCAAACCGCTTATCTTAAGGCTAATTATCCTGAATATTTTATGGCTGCCAATTTGACCAATGAAATTAATAATAATGATAAGCTTTCTTATTACATCGAAGAGTCAAAAGCTATAGGCATAAACGTTCTCAAGCCCGATATAAATCGATCATTTAGGGAATTTCGTGTAACTGATTCTGGGATTTCTTATGGGCTTAATGGGATTAAAAATCTTGGAGGAATTGTTGTTGATTTAATAATTGATGAGAGAGAAAAAAACGGCAAATATAGTTCTTTTGAAGATTTTATAAGACGTGTAGATGATAAAGTAATTAATAAGAAATTTTTAGAATCTGCAATAAAATCTGGACTTTTTGATAGTTTGGATCAAAATAGAAAAACTTTATTTGAAAATCTTGATCATTTGATTGAAGTTGTTTCAGAAGATAAAAATAATAAAAAACTTGGTCAAAACAGCTTATTTGGTGCTCTTGAAAGTCAAGATCCAATTCAGCAAAGTTTTAATTATCAAACTTTTAAAGAGTATTCTTATTCTGAGCTTTTAGGATTTGAAAAAGAGCTTTTAGGATTTTATGTGTCGGGTCATCCTCTTGATCCTTATAAAAAGGCAATTGACAGTTTTTCCAGTTTAAATGTTTTAACAGATCTTGCTGCCAAAAAAGATAGCATTGTTCAATTTTCTGGAATTTTAAATTCAGTAAAAGTTATTCAAACTAAAAGAAATAATGCAAAAATGGCTTTCGGCGTTATAGAAGATTTTAAAGGCGCAATAGATATTGTAGTTTTTACAGAAAGCTATGAAAGATATAGAAATTTTTTACTTGAAGGCAATGTTATTGGGGTTGTAGGTAGGCTTACGTTTAACAGAGATAAATTTTCAATTGTGGTTGAAAAAGTTGTAAATATTGAGAGACTTTCCGAATATAAAATAAATAATATTCATATTAAGTTTTTAAATAATAAATTAAATGACCTACAATTACTTAATTCTTTAAAGGAAAGTATAAGTAATTTTGAGGACAATTCTGGATTTTCAAATGTTTATTTTTATTTAAGGGAAAATGGTAAAGATTTGAAATTAAAAATGAATTCAATTTTAAATTTTGTGCCAGATGAAGATAAGCTTGATAAGTTGAGAAAGTGTGTGATAGTTGAAGATGTTTGGGTTGATTAGGAGGTGCTGTTTTGGTTGTTTTAATACAAATTTTAATGGTATTTTTGCAGATTTATAGGATTTTAATTTTAATTAGGATTCTTCTTAGCTGGCTTGTGTCTTCAGGGATTAATACCAATGTATTTTTCAGATTTATACATGTTGTCACAGAACCATTTTTATCTTTTTTTAGAAAAATTCCTCTTTTTACATTTGGTATGTTTGATTTTTCTCCAATTGCAGCTTTAATAACTTTAACTATTTTTGAAAGAATGTTGGCTTATGGGAATTATAAGCTTTCTACATTTATTATTTTATTCATTGTTGAAGTTTGGGAGATATTTAGAAGCATTTTTATTGCTATAGTTTTCTTTTTATTGTTGAGATTATTATTATTGCTTTTGAATTTGTTCCAAGGCTCAGACTTTTTTAAAACAGTCGATTCATTTTTACTTCCTTTGTCCACTAAGATAAGTGGTGTGATTACTGACAAACACATGTCTTATACTTTACGTTTGATTGTTGGGAGTGCTTTAATGGTAGCATTTATAATTATTATTGAACAAGTTGTATTTGCTATTAGAGCTTTAGGAACATATTTGCCTTTTTAGGAGATTAAAATGTTTTTACATGAGTTTGAATATGAGCTTAAAGGTATAGGTGGTCTTGGTGAGAAAGGGGTTGAAAGGTTAAATAATCTGCAAATTTTTAATGTTAAAGATCTTATTGAGTTTTTTCCTGTAAAATATGAAGATCGTCAAAATATACAAACTTTTCCAGATTTTTCTAAGGTAAAAAGTTGTGATATGATGACGGTGTTCACAGTTCTTGGGCATAAAAAATTTGGGGATAGTTCTAAAAAAAATTTAAAGTTAACAGTTAAAAGTATAAATGAGGAACCTTTCGAAATTCTGCTTTTCAATAGGGCTTTTTTAGAGAATGTTTTTAAAATAGATAAAAAATTTTATATTTATTCTAAATTTACCTATAACGATTATAGTGGTTTATGGAGTTGTTCTAATTTTGACAGCGAAGTTTACAGCGACAAGCCTGAAAGGTTTAAAAAAATTCTTCCGGTTTATTCTTTGACAGAGGGATTAACGTCCAAGAAAATTTCATTATATGTAAAAGAAGCTCTTGAATATTTTTTTAAGTTTGGGCAAACAGACATTCCTAGATTTTTAATAGAAAAGTATTCTTTATTATCGTTAAGTGATGCTTTAAAAGAGATTCACTTTCCAAGTTCATTAGAAATGCTTGAAAAGGCAAAAAAGACATTAATTTACAGAGAAATTTTTTTGCTTCAGTTTTTTTCAAGGTATAGATCTTCTAAGATTCTTTTTCGAGAAAAAAAAGATTTATCAAAAGATTTGCTTGAAAAGGTTGTCTCGAGCTTGCCCTTTGAGCTTACAGAAGATCAAAAAATTTCTATTGATGAGATATTCTTTGATCTTAACTCTTCTAAGCCAATGAATAGATTGCTTCAAGGTGATGTTGGAAGTGGTAAAACCCTTGTTGCCTTGCTTTCAGGACTTCCTTTAATTGAAGCTGGATATCAGGTAGCATTTATGGCCCCTACAGATCTTTTGGCTCGTCAACATTATGATAATTTATCTAACATATTAGCACCTTTTAACATTTCAATGACTCTTTTGACTGGTAGTTTAAGAAAGAAGGATAAGGAACAAGCTCTAGAAAGCATTAGAAATGGTACTTCTGGTTTAATAGTTGGAACACATGCTATTTTTTACGAAAGTACAGAATTTAAAAGATTGGCGTATGTTATCATTGACGAACAGCACAAATTTGGAGTTGTTCAAAGAGAAGAGCTTAAAAACAAAGGAGAAGGGGTGGATATGCTTTTAATGTCTGCAACACCTATTCCTAGAAGTTTTGCATTAACACTTTTTGGTGATCTTGAAGTTTCGTTTATTAAAACCTTGCCTAAGGGTCGTTTGCCTATTACTACTTATTTAGCAAGGCATGGAAATGAAGATAAAGTTTATGAGTTTTTAAGAAAAGAGCTCTTAAAGGGTCATCAGGTTTATTTTGTTTATCCATTAATTTCATCTTCAGAAAAATTTGAATTAAAAGATGTTAATAATATGTGTTTGAAATTAAAAGAAGTTTTTGGCGAATATGTTGTGGACATGCTTCATTCTAAGTTGCCATCTGATTTGAAAGAAGAAATTATGAAAAATTTTTATTCGAAAAAAGTAGATATTTTGGTGGCGACTAGTGTTATTGAGGTTGGAATTGATTGTCCAAATGCAACTTGTATGGTAGTAGAGCATGCTGAGCGTTTTGGACTTTCTACTTTGCATCAAATTAGAGGTCGTGTTGGTAGAAGCAATTTACAATCTTTTTTCTTTTTGCTATATAAAGAGCCTTTGACAAGTGCTGGCAAATTTCGATTAAAAACTATAAAAGAAAATTTGGATGGATTTAAAATAGCAGAAGAAGATTTAAGGCTAAGGGGGCCTGGTAATTTATTTGGACTTGAACAAGCAGGATATTTGAAATTAAAAATAGCTAATTTTGTTGATGATAGAGAAATCATAGTCTTAGTTCGAGAAGAGCTTGATTTATTTTTTTATGATAATTCTGCTTACGATAAGCTTGATATTGATTTACTAGACAATCTTTTTTGTTCTTATTTGAATGCCGGAAGAAGTATTTAGTTTGCATATTTTTCAATTAGGTTAATAAGATTTGTTTTGTTCTGGTTCCAAAATTCAAGAAGCTTATGTTGTAAATTATTAAAATATTTTTTCTGAATAAAGCATGGCTTAGGTCCTATGTATAAGTAGTGCCAAGGCTCTGCTTTATATCCAGTGTCCGTTTCATATCCTTTTGGGTATGAAACGGAAAATCCGTATTTTAGAGAGTTTTCATAAAGCCATTTTCCTTCTTTTGTGTTTAGTAAATTATCATCTATATTTATAAAATCTATTGCTGTTCCCATATGATGTTGAGAATGGCCTGGAATTGCTGATTGGGTTTCTGCAACTTTTCTGCCATAAGTTTTGACATTGTAATCAAATAAAAATTTTTGATATTCTTGCGTTCTGTAAGCAGATTTGATTTTAATTTCAATCCCAAATTTTTTTGCATCTTTTATTAGTCGAATTAAATCTTCGATTAATATTTTTCTTACTTTAATAGTCTTTGCTCCAAGATTTTTAAGATCTTCAAAATCATCAATATTTACCAGATCAGGTATTTTATAATTTTCAGGAATTGGTATTTTTTTATTTATTAGAGTTAAGAGGTTATTTTTTTCTGCATCTACTAAGGGTTTTATTTCTTTTAAGAACTGAATAGGATTTTTTTCAATAAAATTTTTGCATTCCTTATTCATTGCTTGGGCAATCTTTAGCAGTACTTCTAAATCTTTTTTTGAAATGTTGTTAGCCAACAAAGATAAATTAATAAATAGAAATAATAAAGCATAAATTGATTTCATATTATTTAATTATAATATATTTTAGTATAATTAATAGTTAATTCTAAATATATGTATATTCTAGATTGGATTAAATTTAGTTAAAAGTAATAAATAAAGGAGACTGTATATAAGGAATATGATCAAAAAGTTTAAAAATTATGACCAGATAATAAAAGAGCTATTTGTTATAGCTATTCCTACAGCTTTTGAATCGCTTTTATTTCAAATGGTAACTTTTTTTGATAATTTTATGATCTCCTATTTGGGCTCTTTTCATGTTACGGGAGTTTCTTTGGCAAATAGAGTAACTTTTCTTTTTTTTATTATTGTGTTTGGACTTGGTACGGCTTTAAGCGCTTACGTTTCCCAAGCAATTGCAAAAAAGAAGTTTCTTCAAGTAAGACAATCTTTTGCTTATATATTATTAATTGGAACTACAATAGGAATAATTTTTTTTATATTTTCATTTCTTTTTCCAAGAAACATTATAAAGCTATTTACAGCTAATCAGGATTCTTTAAATTTTGGATCAGAGTATTTAAAAATTATTTCATTGTCTTATGTGCTAATGGCATATTCTTTTTTATCTGCTATGGGATTTAAGAGTGCTAAAGAAGTAAAAATACCCTTATATGTTACTTCTATTGTTGTTTTAATAAATATTGTTTTTAATTATATTCTTATTTTTGGCTTTAGCATGGGAATAAAAGGTGCCGCATATGCTACTGTGCTTGCTAGAATTGTTGAGTTTGTTTTCTATTTTTTATATAGTTTGATAAGCAGTAATTCATATTATCGGATTAAGTTTGGCGATTTTTTTGCTCCAAAGGTAGTTACTAGGGCTAATTTGAAACTAATTATACCTGTTTTGTCTCACGAGATTTTTTGGGTTTTAAGTATAACTATTTTGCATGCATTTTATGCTCGTGTTGGGAGCATTGAATACGCTTCATTTGCTGTTGCATCAAATCTTTTTGATATTTGTTTTGTATTGCTTCATGGTATGGGACTTGCAACAGGGGTTGTTATTGGCCATTTAATGATTTACGATAAGAAACATGTTAGATCAGTTGGATTTTTTTTATCTTTTTTAGGATTTCTTTTGGGCATTTTTGTAGTTATTTTGCTTATTGGAATATCGAGCTTTGCACCTTATATTTTTAGTAAATTAGATTCTCCCGAACTTGTTAGCGTGTTTATTTATGTTTTTGCAAGTATTGTAATTTTTAAAGCTTTTACGGCACAAGTTCTTGTTGGGGTTTTTAGGGCTAGCGGTATACCAAATGTTTGTTTTTTTATTGAATCGGGAGTAATTGTTTTTTATACCCTTCCAGTTGCTTATTTATTGGTGTTTTATACAAATTTAAGTTTACCAATAGTTGTTTTTATTGTAAATCTGGAAGAGATTATTAAAAATATATTTATTATAATTGAATTTTTTCACGATGATTGGATACGAGAGATTGAGTATGAAGAACTTGCTTGAGTATGGGATAGCGTGATATATTTAGTGTTAATAAAGATTTTAATAATCTTGGTGGATCTAGAATTCATTCTGATTATACTAATTTGAAAGCAATTCCTTTTGCTTTATTGTAGGTTCCGGTATTTGTCTTTACAAAAATCTTAATTTTTTTATTTGGAGAAATTTATGTATTCATTGGGTGTATCGAAAAAGGATAAAATTTATAAAGATCTTTTAAAAATTGCGATTCCAACTGCTATTGAGTTTTTTTTATTTAATTTTATTTCCCTTACAGATAATGCTATGGTTGCATATCTTGGTGACTATCCTGTTGCAGGAGTTTCTCTTGCAAATAAATTTTTTGAACTGTTTGTTACTATTGGGTTTTCCATGGCAGGAGCTTATAATATAATTGCTACAAGACAATACAATCAGGGTGATTTTAAGAGCTTTAGAAATACGTTTTTTATTAGTATATTAACTATTATTTTATTTTCTTTTCCGTTTATTTTGATTTCCATAGTGAATCCTTTTTTTTTACTTAGATTGATTTCTAATGATGAGCGGGCGGTTTACTATGGAGCAGCTTACTTAAATATAGCTATTTTTTCTTTCGTATTTGCAATCATAAAAGGACTTATTGCTAATGCTCTTAAGGTTGTTGAAATTGTTAAATTTCAAGTTTACATTTCTGTTTTTTCAGTGCTTTTGAATTTTGTATTTAATTATATTTTTATTTTTGTTTTTCATATGGGAGTAGTTGGAGCTGCTATTGCAACAACAGTTATTCGTACTTTAGAGCTTATTGTTTATCTTGTTTGTACAGCTTTTAACAAAAATTCAATTTTGCACTTTAAGTTAGATGATTTGAATATTAATATTAAGCCGTTTGCTCAGCTAATTAAATTTTTTATTCCAATTCTTTTAAATGAGTTTGCTTGGTTTTTTGGCTATCTTGTATTGACATCGATTTTTATAGGAATTGATACTCATAAATATGCTGCTTACAGCATATCTTTTTCTATTTATTTTATTATCTTTAATATAATTCATTCCTTTTGTATTTCTTTAAATATTATGATGGGCTATGAAATGCATAATAGTAAAAAAGAAATCATGAAAGTTGCAATATATTTGAGTAAAATTGGCCTTAAGCTTGCTTTTTTAACATCTTTTGTATTGTTTATATTTTCATTTTTTGCTCCTTATATTTTTTATACATTAAAGTATTCGCACCTTATAGGAATTATTTTAAGATATTCTTCTGTTTCTGCCTTTTTCATGGCTCTTGCTTTTCAGTATCTTTTTGGATTTTTTCGTGCAGGAGCATCTCCAAGTTTTGGCGCTATTATGGAAGGCTCTGTGACTTTTGTTTATACCATTCCTATTGCTTTTGTTTTAGCAAATTATACAAATTTGCCTTTTGAAATTATTGTTTTTATTCCATCTCTTGAGGACGCAATCAAACTTGTTGTTTCACTTCCTTATTTTTATAGTGAAAGGTGGATTAAATCCGTTTAAACAGTTGGCAGGTTTGATATAATTTTATTGTGCTTTTAGACGAAATTAAAAATTTAAATTTTTTAATCATGGGTTTAGGCCTTAATGGAGGAGGAGTAGCTCTTTCTAGATTTTTATTAAAGCGTGGGGCAAAATTAGTAATTACTGATCTTAAAAGCGAGACGGAATTAGCTTTAAGTATTGATGCTTTAAGAGATTTTGAGGATCAAATTAGGTATGTTTTAGGCAAACACGATGTAAACGATTTTAAAAATGCTGACATTGTTGTAAAAAATCCCGGTGTGAAACCCAATAATAAATATTTAAAGTTTGCAAAACGAATTGAGACAGATATTAGCTTATTTTTAATGTTTAACAAGAACCCTATAGTTGCAGTAACAGGCACTAAAGGAAAATCTACTCTTGTATCTCTTTTGTATCAAGCTTTGAAAGAAAAATATCCGGGGGTAAAGCTTGGAGGCAATATTGGTGTATCTCCTTTAAGTTTTTTTGATCAACTTGATGGAAAATCTCCTTTGATTTTAGAGCTCTCTTCTTGGCAGTTGCAATCTTTAGAGAATTTTAATCCTATTATTAGTATTATTACAAATGTTTACAACGATCATCAAAACTATTATTTAAATTTTGATGATTATATTATTGATAAGTCAAAAATTTTTGTAAATCAAACTTCAGGAATTGTGATTATTCAGGATCAGGCTTATTGCAAATATTTTTCAAAATTTAAATCAAAAGTCAGAGTTATTTTATTTTCCGAATTTAATCCTTGTGATTTTGATCAAGATATTTTTTATTGCAATGAAGGCAAAGTATATTTTAATGACAGCTTGATTGGAAGTTTTTCTAATTCACGAGCTGTTTTTATAATTCCTAAAGTTATTACTTTTTTTGTTTCGTATTATTTAAACATAGACCTTAATCGCACGGGTCAGATTTTAAGTAATTTTAAAGGTATTGAGCACAGATTAGAGTTTGTTAAATCAGTTCAAAATGTAATGTTTTATAATGATACAGCTTCAACTATTCCTGAGTCTACTGTTTTATCTGTTAAAAGTTTGAAAACAAAAGATAACCGTATCAACTTAATTGTTGGGGGAACCGATAAAGAGCTTGATTTTTTAAGTTTTAGCAAGATTGCAGATATTGTGAGAACTTGGATTTTAATAAGAGGTAGTGCAACTGTAAAAATTATTAAGATTTTAGAAAAAAGTAGCATACAATATTTTCTATTTGATTCTTTAAGAGATGCAGTAAATTATGCTTTCAAGATTTCAAGTCCGGGTGACATTGTGTTATTTTCTCCTGCTAGTGCTTCTTTTGAGCTTTTTAATAATGAGTTTGATAGAGGTTTGCAATTTAAAAATTTAGTTAATAATCTTGGTTAAATTTTTTTCCTTATTACTTTGTAATAGAAGTATCTAAGTTTTTCAAGATTTGCATAAATCTTATAAATAAAATTTTTGTAAGTAAAATCATAACAACCAATTCTATGAATAATATTGCCTCCAAATCCTGTTTTAAAACTAAAAAGACCATATAAGGGGTGGTTTTTATTTGCAATTGGGGGAATTCCTAATAAATCATATTCTTTTATTTCTAATTTTTTTAACATTTCTATTGCTTTAAATTGTACAGCGTAATTGGGCATTAAATTTCTATATTCCTTGCTTGAAGCCCCATAAAGATAGACTGCTTTTTCTTTGTAAATTCCCACTATTATGCCAGAAATAATTATGTTATTGTAAAATGCAATTATCAATTTTATTTGAGCATTTTTGTCTTGTTTGAATATTTGAATTAGGTTTTGTATATATTCTTCTGAGTGAATAGTAAATTTATCTCTTTTGCTAGTTTCTTTGTATAGCTTGTAAAATTCACTTAAATGTTTAAATTTATCATCTATTATTATATTTAGATTTTTTTTTGTGCTGAGCTTTATGTTATATCTTGTTTTTTTTTTCATGTTAAGCAAAATCTCTTCAAGAGAATTATTTAAGTTTAATATTGTTGTGTTTGCGGGTTGTATGTCATCAAAGGATTTTTTTAGATATTTGATTTTAGTTTTTAATGGAGAGTATTTGTCATTCAGTGTTCTTTGGTAGTAATACATTAAATCGAATCTTAAAAAGATTGTATTTTTATGTAAGTAGGGTTTTATTTTTATGCTAAATTCTTTAATACTTTTACTGATTTTATCAATATTAATGTTTTCAAGAGTTTTGTTTGAGAATTCTGGATGCGGAATATATGCTAAGTAAAAATTTTTAAATAGTCTTCTTTGCATTACAACAATTTTGCCAAGAACATCGCTCTCAAATGCTATGGCTTTCCAATAACTGTTTTTTGTTGTTTTTATTAATGCCCACAGTTCGCTTTGAAGATAATTTTCTTCCATTTCTTTTGTTTTTATTTTTTTAATAGTCATTAATAGCTCTTAGCAAACTGTTCCGTTTGGAATATCTTTAGATAAAATTTTGTTCTTAGAATTTTCTAATATTAAATTTATTCCGTTTATTTTAAGCTCTCCGTTTTCTGCTACTATATTGGCTTTTAAAAACTTATTTATGTCAATTTTAGGTGGGCAGGCAAGATCTTTATTCTGATCGTTTTCAAGTATTATTCTCTCTCCAGCAATAGGATTTTGAATTGAATCTTCTACAATTATAACTTTAAAATTTTTATTTTTGTCCTCAGCAGCTATTAGCATTCCTTCAGATTTTATTCCCCTAAACTTTGCAGGCTTTAAATTGTCTACTATTATTATATGTTTTCCTAAAAGTTCTTCTTCTGTGTAATATCCTTCAAGGCCGCTTACTATTTGTTTATCCTTGTTAGTTCCGTCATCTAGTTTTAATATAAATAAGTTTTTAGCCTCGGGATTTCTTTCTATTTTATTTATTTTTACAACTCTTAAGAGCACTTTTTCTCTAAACAAGTTTTCCGGTTGCTCTTTTGCTATAGGCAAGTTTTCTGCTTGTTCGTTTTCTTTCATGTTTTTATCTCCTGAATATTTTAGCTTTAAATTATTAATTTTTTTTTGCTCTAGTTTATTGAATAATATTTCTGTGAATTCAATTTTTTTAATTCCCGATTTAGTTCCAAGAATTTTGGTTGAAAATTGATAACTGTTGCCAAAGAATTGTTGTATCTTTTTGCTTGTTTCGGGAATGAATGGCATCATTAAAATAGATAAGTCTCTGATTAGGTATATTAAGTTTGAGATTAGTTCTTTTGTTTCTTGTGGAGAGTTGTTTTTTCTTTTCCAGGGTTCGTTATCTTGAAATATTTTATTTCCAAGGGAAGAAATTTTAAGTATTTCTTTGAGAGCAGATTTTAGTTCTGTCTTTTTAAAAAGATTTAGTATTTTATTATATTTTGGTGTTATTTGTTTCCAAAACTTATTTTGAATTTCTATTGTTTCTATTACATCTCCAAAGAATTTTCTTTGAAATGTTAATACTCTGTTTACAAGGTTTGAAAAATTATCAATAAGTTCTGTATTTACTCTTTCCATGAGATCTTGCCACATAAATTGAAAATCAGATTTTTCAGGCCTGTTATAATAAATATAAAATCGCCAAATATCAGAGGGGATTCCTGTAGTAATAGCATCGTTTCCAAAAATTCCTGTTCCTTCTGATTTTGAAAATTTAAGATTTTCGTAATTTAAGTATTCGCTTGATGAGAGTTGATTTAATATTGTCCAATTTTCTTCACTTCCAATTTCTATGCAAGGGAATATAATTGTATGAAACAATATATTGTCTTTCCCAATAAATTGTACAAGATTTACTTGATCATTGTTTTTCCACCAAGATTCCCAATTTTTGATAATGTTTTTGGTAATTGAAATGTATCCTATTGGAGCATCAAACCACACATAAAATACTTTATTTTCAAAACCTTTTTTAGGCACAGGAATTCCCCATTTCAGGTCTCTTGTAATTGCCCTTTCTTTAAGGCCATCTCTTAAAAAAGCCTTTGTCATTTTAAGGGCATTGGTATTCCAATTCTTGCTAGTATCTGGATTTTTTATCCATTTTTCAAGTTTTGTTTTTATTTTGGGAAGATCTAAATAAAGATGATTGGTTTTTTTTAAAATAGGCTTGTTTTTACAAATTATGCATTTTGGATTTATTAGGTCTGTTGGATTTAGAAGTTTAGAACAGTTGTCGCACTGATCTCCTTTAGCCATGCTTTGGCATTCTGGGCATTCTCCTATTACATATCTATCAGCCAAGAACATTGAATCTTTATTGCAATAAAACTGTTCAGTTTCTCTCTCTTTTATATAGCCGTTTTTTTCTAATTGTAGGAAAAAATTTTGTACAATGTCTTGATGGTTCTTGTTGGTTGTGCGACCAAAGATGTCAAATTCAATATTGAACCATTTGTAAATTGATTTATGTATTTCATAATATTTATTGCAAAGTTCTAAAGGGGTAGTATTTTCAATTAAGGCTTTGGTTTCTGTAGCTGTTCCATATTCATCTGTTCCGCAGACGTAAAGAGTTTCAATTCCTGACATTTTCGAATATCTTGCAAAAGCATCAGCTGATAGCACTTGAACTAAATTCCCAAGATGAGGTATGTTATTAACATAGGGTAGAGCAGCTGTAACTAGATTCATTTTTTTCATTCAGTTTTCCCTTTTTTTATGCTATTAATATTGTAATATGGATAGGATATTTTTTTTCAATATCTTTTACAAAAATTCTTTCAAAAGCAATTCAATTTTGGCTTTTTTGTAAAAAATGATATAAATATTCTTTTATTATAAGGAGTGTGATTTTATGAATAATTGT